>DASVGE010000349.1:0-26514 GCA_036379695.1 Pyrinomonadaceae bacterium
GGGACAAGCCCGTGGCATCCAGGCGGTGTTTTTTTGGGGGCGTGGTTAGCAGCGAGCGGGAGGCTCCACGGGACAAGCCCGTGGCATCCAAGCAGGATTTTTTGGCTGGCGAGTAGCGGATAGCGTGAGGCTCCACGGGACAAGCCCGTGGCATCCAAGCGGTGTTTTTTCTTGGGTGTGGTTAGCAGCGAGCGGGAGGCTCCACGGGACAAGCCCGTGGCATCCAGGCGGTGTCTTTCTTGGTGTGGTTAGCAACGAGCGTGAGGCTCCACGGGACAAGCCCGTGGCATCCAGGCGGTGTCGTTCTTGGGTGTGGTTAGCAACGAGCGTGAGGCTCCACGGGACAAGCCCGTGGCATCCAGGCGGTGTCTTTCTTGGCGTGGTTAGGAGCGAGCGGGAGGCTTCACGGGACAAGCCCGTGGTATCACTGAGCGTCGTGGAAGATGATTCCGAGGGTGTGGCGGCTCCCGGAGCGCAGGCGACTCACGCCGTGACGGAGGTTCACGCGATACACATTCTTCTTGCCTTGCACCGGACGATTACGAACTGCAAAGACGACACCATCACCCCTTCGCAACGACACAACCATGGGGCGCGATTGCATACGCGGTCTCTGTTCCGTCAACACAAATTCGCCGCCCGTAAAATCCTGGTCCGGTTCTGACAAAAGGATCGCTAGTTGGAGCGGAAACACATGTTCGCCATACAGGTCCTGGTGCAAACAGTTGTAATCGTCTGTTCCGTACTTGAGTAGCAGTGGTGTTGGTTTGTCCTGGCCCGCTCGATGGCAGCGGTCAATAAACTCGGCGTGCCTGGTTGGAAAACGAACGTTGATCCCCAGTGCCTCGTTCCAACGATTGGCGATTGGTACAAGATGCGGATAGACCGACGTTCGCAGAGTCGCAATCAGATCAGGCAGCGGATAATTGAAGTAGCGATACTCGCCACGTCCGAAACCATGACGTTCCATCACCACGTTACTGCGAAACATGTCTCTCTGCTCGTAAAGACTCCGGATCTCATCGCATTCATCCGTGGACAAAACACCCTTGATTGTCGCAAAGCCTTCCGCCTCAAGATCCCCGTAGACCTGCTCCCAGGGCACTGCATCGACTCGTATCATCCTCCAAATAATATAGTGGCTTCGCCGGGCATAACACTCCGATTCTTGCTTTCGAATTAGTGTCGCGGAAGATCGCCTTCGACGAGCAGTCTAAGCCGCCGCCGCCGCGGATAAAATCCGGATTTTTAATCCGCGTCCATCCGCGGCTAATGATATTATTCGCAACTGAATAGACCTCCCGTTTGGTTCTAAACGTGACGCTCAGCACGTCGACCTGGACCACATCCCCTACAACTTCAGCGTTTCCCTTTAAGTGGGAGGAGAATACTCATGACGAAGATCTTGTTTCTGGTATTGACCATATTGCTATTGACAGTGACCGCACAGGCCGCGCCGCCTATCGGCCAGACCATCTGGATACGCGCGTCTGCAAACGGTCTTTTTGTATCGGCGGATCAGAACCGCGGAACGTGGGCGCCGCTGGTTGCGGATCGCACGACAACCGACGCCTGGGAACAGTTTCAAGTCGTTGACGCGGGCGGCGGTTTTATTGCCTTCAGATCTGTTGGAACCGGTCTGTTCGTATCGGCAGATCAAGCTCGTGGAACTTTCGCTCCGCTTGTCGCCGACCGCCCGACCATCGGAACGTGGGAACAGTTTACGTGGACGGATATTGCCGGCGGCGCTTTCACTCTCAGAGGACGAGCGCTCAACCGTTTCGTTTCCGCTGACCTTGCGCGCGCCACGTTTGGTCCACTGGTGTGCGATCGGACCGTTGCAAATACCTGGGAGCAGTTTACGTGGGGCGCAGTCGGTGCACCGCCACCAGCGGGAGGAGCGCCTCCGGGCTTTTCGCGGCTGGTTTGGTCAGATGAGTTCAACGGATCGGCAATCAGCGCTGCAAACTGGGGTTTCGATCTGGGTGGCGGCGGCTGGGGCAACAACGAGCTTCAGAACTACACCAGCAGATCGGAGAATGCGCGGATTGTGAATGGCATGCTCGTGATCGAAGCGCGGCGAGAGAATTTCGGCGGCAACGCATTTACCTCGGCGCGGCTGAAAACGCAGGGCAAACAATCGTTCGGCATCAACACATGGGTCGAAGCACGCATCAACGCGCCGGAAGGGCAGGGAATCTGGCCCGCGTTCTGGATGCTTGGTAACAGCATAAGTACGGTTGGCTGGCCATCGTGCGGCGAGATCGACATCATGGAGATCCAGGGTCAGAATCCGTTTAGAAACTTCGGCACGATTCACTGGGCCGATCCGGGTGGAAACCACGTCTCGTTTGGAGGAATTTTCAATTCGTCGAGTTCGTTGACGGCGGGGTTCCATACGTTCGCGATGTCGCGCACCGGGAGTTCGATCAAGTGGTATGTTGATCGGGTGCAGTATGCGGAGGCGAATATTGCGGGCGGGATTAACAGCACGTCCGAGTTTCAGGGACCGTTCTTTATCATCCTCAACGTCGCGGTTGGCGGAAACTTCGTCGGCAGCCCCGACGGCAGCACCGTGTTTCCGCAACAGATGCAGGTTGATTGGGTAAGAGTTTGGGGCAACTAAATCAGGGCCACGGATTACACGGATTTCATACACGGATTAAAACAGAATTCGTGTATGAGATCCGTGATGTTAGTATGAGTTGCTGAAAGGGGAACTCATCTATGGAATGGCTGTCTGATCCACAGGCGTGGATTGCGTTTTTAACCCTGGTCGCGCTCGAGATTGTTCTTGGCATTGACAACATCATCTTTATCTCAATCCTTTCCGGGAAACTGCCCGTCGAGCAACAGGCTCGCGCCCGGTATATCGGCCTCGGTCTGGCGCTGCTCATTCGCGTGGCCCTGCTCTTCTCACTTTCATGGGTGATTGGCCTGACAGCCCCTTTGTTCTCCGTTTTGAGTCAAGAGATATCAGGACGTGATTTGATCCTGCTCGCCGGCGGCTTGTTCCTGCTTGGCAAAGCGACTTTCGAAATCCACGATAGCCTTGAAGGTGAACATGGTCATGCATCGCGCAGCGTAAGGGCCAACTTCATCAGCGTGATTATCCAGATCATCCTGCTCGACGCTGTGTTCTCGCTCGACTCAGTCATCACCGCGATCGGCATGGTCGAAGACGTCTCGATCATGATCACTGCGGTCGTCGTCGCCATCGCTTTTATGATGTTCTTCGCCGCTCCGGTCGGCGCATTCGTCGGCCGCCATCCGACAGTCAAGATGCTGGCCTTGAGTTTCCTCCTGCTGATTGGTATGACGCTGATAGTAGAAGGCTTCGACGTTCACATCCCGAAGGGCTACATCTACTTTGCGATGGGCTTCTCAGTATTCGTCGAGATGCTTAACCTGCGTCTACGGAAAAAATCGTCGCCCGTTCACTTGCACGATCGCTACGCACCTGACGCTGAGTCAAAATAGCGAAGGGTTGTACAAACGTATCCTACTTTAGTTGGATGACACTGGGGTCTACCACTCACTAGACTCCAGCCCTCAGTCAATCTTTCCTGTTCGCTACAAACTTAATCTGGCGTCACGCGGAGGTCCGGCTAATGCGTAAGGTACTTCAGCTGTCCATCTTTGTATTCTTCCTCTCGATCGCAACCACCGTTTTTCCACAGAGCAACTACGCAACGCTGAGCGGGACCGTTTTCGATCCACAGCAGAAAGCCCTGCCTGGAGGCACCGTACAGCTAACCTCAGGCAGCACCCGAGCGACTCGCCAGTCGGTTACCAACGAACTCGGAGCCTTTCAGATCACGGGTCTGGCACCCGGGAGTTACGAACTGCTGGTCCAGGCCCAGGGTTTTGCGTCGCTGACTCAAACTCTCACGCTCGAAGTCGGTCAATCGATGACTCTGGACCTGAACCTCAAAGTCGCATCGGTCAGTTCTATCGTCGAGGTTCAGGCCGACGCGATGAATCTATTAAAGACGGCTGACGCCTCTGTCGGCGAAGTGGTCGAACCTACAGCCGTTCAGAATCTTCCGTTGAACGGTCGCATGCTGATCGACCTGATACTTACCGTCCCGGGAGCGCACGAAGGTCACGGCGCTCAGACGGGCGATATGAGTCCGCTTTACTGGCGTCCGGGCCAACGCTCTGCCGTAAGCATCAGCGGCAATCGCCCGAACGCAAACTATTTTCTGCTCGACGGCGCGACCAACACAGATCCGACGTTCAATACCATCAACGTAAGTCCCTCGCCCGACAGCGTGCAGGAATTCAAAGTGCAAACCGGAAGTTATTCTGCTGAGATGGGGGGCGCAGGTGGCGGCCAGATCAACATCGTGACGCGCACCGGCTCGAACGACTTTCACGGCACCGCTTATGAATTCCTGCGCAACGACGTGTTCGACGCGCGCACATTCACCGAGATGGAAGAGTCGAATCATCTCGTGCGCAACAATTTTGGCGGCTCACTAAGTGGACCAGTCATTCGCAATAAGGGCTTCTTCTTTGTCAACTATGAAGGGTTGCGACACACCAGATCGCACTCGATGATCTCAACCGTGCCGACTGAAGACGAAATCAACGGTATGTTCGAGATGAGTGGCGCTACCATCTACAACCCTTTCAGCGCACGTCCGAATCCGAGTTTCGATCCCACCAGGCCGGTCAGCCCGACCAACCCGCAGATCATTCGCGACCAATTTCCGGGAAACGAAATCCCGCAACACCTGATCGATCCGGCGGCGCAGTTGTTCTTACAGAAATACATTCCCCGGCCCAACCTCGAGATGGGAATGATGGGCTGTGGCATGACCATGATGGGCGCGCCTACGGTCGTCGGCGCCGGCATGGACTGTAACAACTATCTCGACGTCCGCAACGCGCATCACGAAACCGATCAGGCTACGATTCGCTACGATCACACTCTGAACGGTGGCGATACTTTCTTTGCGCGCTACTCATTTAGCAGCGAGCGAGGGTTCACGCCGCAAAACCTGCCGGGCTTTGGCGCTCTTCACGACAACCTGGGCCAGAACGGCACGGTCAACTGGACTCGCGTCATCAGTCCCACGATGGTAAACACCGCTTCAATCACGTTTTCGCGTCTCGCAATGCATCGCACTTCCGAAAACAGTTTTACAAACGACATCGTTTCGGAGTTGGGAATCGCGGGAGTCGGATTCGGAGGCGAAGGTGCATTTGGCGCGCCGTGGTTCGCTGTTCAGGGTTACTCAGGCATGGGCGACACGTTCGTCGCCACGCCCGTGCAAATGTGGAACACGATCCTCGAAGCGCGTAATGCATTCAACTGGCAAGTCGGAAGACACAGCTTGAAGCTTGGCGGCAGTTATCGTTATTTCGTCTGGCCCATGTGGGGCTTCTTTCAGAACCGCGGCTTCTACCAGTTCACCAATGGTTTCACGACGCGAACAGCCACCAACGACGGCACTGGCTCGGCGCTCGCAAGTTTTCTGCTCGGTCTGCCTGCCGTAAAACAAAGACAAGCCGGTATTCCGCAAATGCAACTGCGACAGTGGTACGCAGATGCGTTTGTTCACGACACTTTTCAGCTTACGCGTAACACGACGATCCAGATCGGACTGCGCTACGAGTACATGAGTCCCCTCGTAGACATTCGCTATACAAACACCAATCTGACCTTTGAGAGTGGCGTGCCTCAGGTATTTATCGGCGGGCAACAGGGCTATCCCGAAGGCTTGAACTATTCGAACAAGCTCCGATTTGCTCCGCGCGCCGGCATCTCGCATCACCTTCACAAGCACGGCATCGTCCTGCACGCTGCGTTCGGCATTTTCTTCACGCCCGTTGATATGAATACGTGGTGTAACCAGCGTCACAACGTGCCTTTCGTTTTCCCGGAAACGCAGCAGAGTGACAACTTCATTCCCGCTCCGGGTATTGTTGCCAATCACTTCGATTTTGCGCCTGCCGTGTTGGGGACGACGACTGTTAGCTTCGCGGCGTTCGAGGCCGATGCGCCGCCGCAATACATCGAGCAGTGGAGCGCCTCGATCGAGAAGAGCCTCGGCGCGGAAACAACTCTCGAGCTCGGGTATCTCGGATCACATGGACTGCACCTCCAGCGTTCGCACCTGATCAATAATGCGCCTGCCGGTCCCGGTGCGATTGGACCACGCCGTCCTTTCAGAACGTTGAGTTTCGTTCCGGGAATGGTTTTGCCGGAAAACATCACTATTACCAACACAACGTTCCCTGTGAGCGGTATTAACCTGCTGGAAAATTCCGCGCAGAGCTGGTACCAGGCTGGTTATGTGAATGTGCGCAGGCGTTTCAGTCGTGGTTTGACCTTCCTCGCGAACTACACATATTCAAAGAACCTGAGTGATGCGCCGGATTTCCGTTCACCGATGTTTGAATCAGCCGCGCCGCAGGACAACTCGAACCTCAGACGAGAGAAGGGACTTTCCTGCGACGTGCGTCACCGGTTTGCGTTCAGCATGGTGTATGGCTTGCCCTCGGTGGGAAAGAGTGGATTCGCGCACGCCGTGACCAAGAACTGGCGGCTGTCGGCGATTTATCAGGCGCAGTCAGGATTTCCGTTCACGATTTCCGTGTTTGGTGATACTGCGAATGCAGGCACGTTGCTGGGTGAGAATCCGATTCGCGCAAACTACACGGGCCTGCCGGTTTTTGATGAGAACTCCCGGACGGCGGATCGATGGTTCAACCCCGCCGCCTTTGCGACACCGCCGGCATTCACGTTTGGCAACGTAGGCCGCAACACCGTCTACGGTCCCGGCCGGCAGACTCTGGATCTCGCGCTGCAACGAGAGTTTTCAATGACGGAGACTGTTAAGCTACAAGTACGCGCTGAAGCATTCAATGCGCTCAACCACGCAAACCTCGGAACACCGAATCGCTTCGTCAACACGCCGCAGTTCGGAACGATCACCGAAGCGTCGACACCCGGTCGTGAAATACAGTTCGGCGTCCGGCTTTCGTTCTAACGTAGCCACAGATGAACACGGATTCATGCACGGATTTTCTGCGTGAATCCGCGTACGAATCCGAAAGAAACGGCTATCCAGCCGGCGAGCGCCAGGTAGATAAAGAACCGCGGGATTACGAGCAGGGGTGGGAAGTTGATGGCGTTAGAAAGTTGGAACGTGCAGACCGTGTACATTCCGAATGGGAAGACCATGCCCCAGTATTGTGGGTCGTATTTCAAAGGGAATCTTTTGTAAACGTGGCGCCAGAATCCGAGTGCTAAGAGCAACGGAATCCACCACGTTGCGGCGGCCCAGAAGAACAGCGTGAATCCTTTCAGAAACGGAACCACCTCATTAAGTAGCGACCACCCCGGACCGGCAATGATCAGCCGCGCACCGGCAAGCGTTGTGATCGCAACCGCGCCCATGTTGATCCAGTAAGGCGGCGTGAGTGCGGCCAGCGTTACGTTTACAAAGGTGAAGCGGTAGAAGATCAACGTGATGAGCAGCAGGTAGAGCATGCAGCCGAGCAGGAACATGCACAGTGTGAAGAAGAGAATCGACTCGCGATAACCGCCTACACGATCTGCCAGTAATGTTCCCAGTACGGAGATCGATTGGGTCGCAACCACCGCCAGCAACCACCCACCATTCAAGCCTGCTTCGATCGACGGTTTGTTTTCGCGCACCGTCACAGCCGTAAGGAACGTGTACATGATCACGATCCACAGGCCTATGCCGGCCAACCAAAGCACCATCGCGGGAAGGTAGCGATTGGCGACTATCAGCAGCGCACTCCCCAACACGCACGTCCCTGCAACCACGGTAAAAAACCCGGGTCCTCGCACATGATCCTGAATGTCGGCTTTAACTCGCGAGAAGAAGAAGAGCAGGCGTGAAAGCAGCAACAACCATAGCACGACGTAAGCAACGATATTGATGACCAGCAGGACGATCGAAATCGTCGTCATCTGCAGCAGAAAACAGGCAATGGAAATGATTCCCGTTGCCATTACCAGCGCGAAATAGCCGGGAAACAGATCTGCTGTGGCTCGCGAAAGAGCGTTTGGTTCACTCATCTTCTTCGTCGCAGCGCTTGCAGTCGAGCTCGAAACCGATGCGTGAGGCGCGGCCTTCTTCAGTCAGGACCCAGGGGCGAGTTGTCATCGGCGGATCATGTCGCACATGTTGCCGGTGTCCGCATGCCAGGATCGCGCGCCAGTGATCTTCGTCGTCTTTCTCGAAATCGGTGATCTTTTGCTTCATCGATCTTCGCGTACATAACCGCTGCTGGTTTTCCTGCGCGAGGTAGGTCGCCACCACTTGATGATGGATAGAGTAATAACAAAGCAAACACCTGAAGCGATGACGAGCGGCAACAAGACTGAGTAGTGACGAGCTAGCGCGGCATCGACTGTGGCGGCGAGAATCCAAAGCTGCGCGATATTGATCATGACGAGCATGATCAAGCGCGCTTGCCAAACTGCGGTTTGTCCTGATTTCGATCGTCTGTTCAAATCAGCCTCTCCCGATCGCCCAGATTTGTCCATCCCGCATTTCGATTTCGATTGCGTCCAAGGGACGCGGAGGTGGACCGTAAAGTACGTTGCCGGTCGCGGCGTCGAATGCGCCTTCGTGACACGGGCATTCCAGTCGTTGATGGTTGCGCGCGTAATAGACGGGGCAACTCAGGTGCGTGCATTTTTGTCCGTAAGCGTGATATGCGCCGTCCGCTGTGCGAATCAGGATCGCGGAATCGCGCTCCGTGGGATAACTGAAATTCAAGCTGCTATTGGGCGCGAGCGACTCGGCGCCTTCGATGTGTGCGGCAGGGAGCGATACGGACTCACGTGCATCAAGTGCAGCCTTGGCGGCGAAACCGGCGGCGCCGGCAAAGAGCGCCGCGGACGTCAGGCCGAGGAAATTGCAGAACTCACGACGCGTTACCTGAGCTTCCTCATCGCGCTCGTACGGAAACTCAGCCTGGTAAGGCGCTGTCGCTACGCGAACGTCAGTTTCATCTGAAAGATTTTTACTCATTGTAAATCCATCCGCAGGTTACAGAGATTTGTTTCTGTGTAGTCTGTGTAATCTCTGGTTTAGAATTCATTGCTTTTATCAGAGTGTTCCACCTGGGTATCGATCCACGACTCCAGGGCCGACGTTTCTTTTCCATCGACCTTCACTTCGTCAGCGTCCGTCGGCAGCATCAGGTAGACCTTCGTTTCAACTTTCTGATTCCCAAACACATGCACATTCACCGGCTTCGTCCGCCGCAACGGCACAATCTGCTCATACTTCCCAAACGAAATCGCACCTGTCGGACAAACACTCGCGCACATCGGCTTCAGCCCCTCAGACGAACGGTCGTAACACATGTCGCACTTCATCTGAAGATGAATCTCCGTGTTGTACTTCGGCACTCCGAACGGGCACGCGTTGACGCAGTTTCTGCAATCGAGACAGCGTGGCTTCAATGCAGACATCACCACGCCGTCATCTGAAACCTTGATCGCATCCGCCGGACACACCAGCGCGCACGTCGGTTCCTTGCAATGCATGCACACCGTCGGCATCGTCGCCGTTGTCTCCGCGCGATCGATGTAATCGACGAAGATCATCGAATAGCCTTTATGTGTGGCACACTCGCGGCACGCAGCGACACAGGCCCGGCAGCCGATGCAGCGTTGCGGATCAATAAACATCGTCTCTTCCATCCGCTATCCCCTTTGTACCTCGCTCGCTGATGCGCCTTTGCGCTGTCGTCCGAGAATCGGCAACTGCCGCGAATGAATCTTCTCAATCCTCGCGGCACATGCCTTGAACTCGGGAATCTTCGACGTCGGATCCAACTCGGGATTCGTCAACTGGTTCACCGCCAGTTGTTCTCCCCAGTGATAGGGAATAAAAATCGTGTCGGGACGAATCGTCCGCACGACCAACACAGGAAACACGCCTTCGCCCCGCCGCGAGACTACTCGCACGCGTTCGCCGTCGTTGATTTTCAACTGCGCCGCGGTTTCGGGATGAACTTCGACATACGGCTCCGGACATTGCTCCACCAGAAATCCAATGCGTCGCGTTTGATTGCCGGAAAGGTACTGATACACGACACGGCCGCTGGTCAGTATCAACGGGTATTCTTCATCGGGAACTTCTTTCGGCGGGTTGTATTCAATCGCATGAAATTTCGCTTTGCCGTCCGGATGATAAAAGCGATCTTCAAAGAGGCGCGGTGTACCCGGATGATCTTCAGTGGGGCAGGGCCAGAAAATCCCGTTGTTCTTTTCGATCTTCTCCCAGGTCATACCGTAGTAATCGGCTTTGCCGCCGCGCGATGCGACACGCAGCTCTGCGAAGATCTCGCGCGGAGAGTTGAAAGAAAAATACTTCCCACGGCCCATGCGGCGAGCGATTTCCTGCACGATCCACCAATCAGAGCGGGCCTGGCCCGGAGGGTTGTTGGCTTTGTTGATCTTTACGACTCGTCCTTCGCTGTTGCATGTGACGCCTTCATCTTCACTCCACGCTGAGCCGGGTAAAACGACGTCTGCATAACGCGCCCCTTCCGACATGAAGAAGTCGATGCAGACGTAAAAGTCGAGACCTTCAAGCGAACGACGAATATCGTTGGTATCGGGAAGACTCACCATGACGTTGTTACAGATCGACAGCAAGCCGCGAATCTCACCTTCGCGCATCTTCGTGAACATCTCGACGACCGAGACTCCGGCTTGCGGTAACTCAGCTTCCGGCAGATCCCAGACTTCACACACGTGTTTGCGATGTTCAGGGTTTGCGATCAAACGTTGTCCGGGAAGTTGGTCCGCTTTTTGACCGTGCTCGCGTCCACCCTGACCGTTGCCCTGGCCGGTGATAGTTCCGTAACCGCGTCCGGGTGCGCCGATCTGGCCGGTGGCGAGTACGAGATTGATGTAGGAGAGACAGTTGTTGACACCGTTCGTGTGATGTTCGATGCCGCGTGCGTGCATCAGCATGGCGGTCTTGGCGCGGCCGTAGAGTCGAGCAGCGTCGATGATTTTTTGTGCCGGCACGCCGCAGATTTGCGAGGCAACGTCAGGTGGATAACGTGAGGCCAGCTCGCGCGTTACTTGCCAGTCGTTCGTGCGTGAATCGATGAAAGCCTGGTCGATCAGGTTCTCTTCGATCAGCACGTGCAACATCCCATTGGCGAGGGCGACGTCGGTACCGGGTTTGAGTTGTAGATGCAGGTCTCCCTGGCGTGCTGTAGGTGTCTCGCGTGGATCAACGATTATCCAGCGTCCACCGTTGTCGCGTTGTTGCCAGAGAAACTTGTTCAGCACGGGAAACGTTTCGGCGCAGTTGGAGCCAGCGATCAACAGAACCTCAGCTGACGGAATGTCGCTCCACGGGTTTGCGGCACGGTCGATCCCGAAGGCTTTGTTGTTCGCCGCCGCAGCCGACACCATGCAAAGCCGGCCGTTATAATCGATGTATCGAGTGCCCAACCCCGCACGCGCGAACTTGCCCATCAGGTACGTTTTCTCAGTAGTCAGAGAAGAGCCTGAGTAGACGCCGATTGAATCCTTCCCGTGGTTCGCTTGTAGCTCTTTGAATTTCGTGACGACTAAATCCAGCGCCTCGTCCCAAGTCGCACCTTCGAAACGACCGTTGCGTTTGACTAGCGGATAAAGGAGGCGATCGGGATGATGCACCTGGAGGTAAGCTGTTACGCCTTTCGGACAGAGCTTGCCTTCATTAACGGGAAAGTCATAGCGCGGCTCAACACCGACAACGTGATCGTTTTCGACGAGCAGGTTCATGCCGCATTGAACCGCGCAATATGGACAGTGAGTAGGGACAACGCGATCGATCACGCGATCTGCCCGCCAGCCGTCATGCGGCGCGTCGTGAAGATGAGGTCCAAAGGCCTCGATGATCTGATCCAGATGTTCGACTTTACTCATGCTTTACTCTTGAACCTTGAAAGACGTTCTCCGTTGCTTGCGGCAGGTTGGCATACGCGAGTCCGCGCATGACGCGTTTGCAGCGCGGACAGTAATCCTGAAGGGTCTTGCCGTCGCCCATTGAATAGTCGAAACCGAGTTTATCTACGACTGTTTTCAAATCGTCGAGCCAGAGTTGCGCGACAAACTCCGCTCCGCAGCGCGCACATTTGGCTTGCGGCATTTCCCGCGCGCGCTCCTGGTAAAGCTCTACACCGATTGACGCCGGGCGCTGCACCACATGAAACAGCTTGCCGAATGGAAGATAGAAGAGCGTCATGATCACTGTTGCCTGATGTGTCAATGCGATGAAGTGATACATGTAGCCGTTGAGCCATAAACTTGACGCCGTCAACATGAGGCCGGTGACGGAGATTGCGATCAGCAGCATGTGCGGTACGAAGTCGAGCGTAAATTGCTGCAAGGCAATCGCGCCGCGATCGCGTAGACGGCGATGAATCGCGATCGCGCATCCGGCGATTACCATTACGGCGGTGAAGTCGAGGGCGTGAAACGTCACCCAGGCAATGAGGCTGCGTCCCTGCATGACGTTCAGCGGAAAGCCAAAGACATACGCGCGATAGCCGAGTTCGCCTTCAAGTTTGAAGTGTACCCAGCCAAACACGAGTGGAAACGTAATCAGCGCCGACAGCACACATCCCCACATGATCAGGAAGTGCATGGCCCAACGTGAGAAGCCGCGTTTGAATATGAAGCGCTGGCCGACCAGGTTGGTGGCCATCGTTTTAGCTGCGTTCGCAGTGTTCTGTACGAACTTGTCTCTTTGTAAATACAGTTTCCACCCGCGCCGCCAATAGACTCGAGTAGCGGGACGCTGCAACCAGATGGCATAGCGAAACACGATCGCGCCAAACGCAACGACGCTCGCGACGGTGTAGCCGAAAAGAGCGGCATCGTAGTGTTCGAGATTGCGTGAGCCGGCGACGATGAGAACCGTGAGCAGGGCAGAGGCTGCCAGGGCGAGCAGGACGGGTTTGCGATTGTTCGATGGGCTGGTCATAGTCGATTTGCCCAGGCCTCCGCTGAGAATCGTGGTGGACGATTTTCGAGTTCAGCGTTTATGCGCGCAGCCAGATCCGTTTGTTCCGGCTCAGATAGAATTGTGCTCGCCCAATGATAGATCTGATTTTCTTCGATGTCGTTGTGAGAGGCCAATCGTTTTGCGACCTCTCGGACGGTGTCGCCAACCGCACTCAGGTTGGCCTCATCGAGTTCACGAAGAAGGTTAACGGCGCGCGCGAGTTCGCGCATGAAGAAATCATGATCCGTCCGCAATGTTTCGACGACCGGTTGCGCTTCACTCAACCGGTTCAGCACCGCCGGAAACAGATGCAGATGTTCCGCCCGAATGTGAACCGCAAGCCGCGCCCACAACAGGTCCAGCCTGGAGTAAGTCGCTTGCACATCCCTGTTGTCCAACGCCGTCAGAAGTTGCTGCAGCACTTCACTGACGGCGTTGTGATCGTCCAACAATTGCTGGCGAGCCTCTGAGCCGGTGTTCATCCCCGTAAATCTGTGGCTAAAACTCTCTCACCTACGCAGCGCATTTTCCATAGCCAATGCTTTAGGAAAAAGTATGTTGTTTTCGAGATGAATGTGTTGATGCAGATCCTTTTCGAAGTTTTCCAGCGCCTGATAAAGCGTCTGGTAGCTGACGCAGGCGTCTGCCGGCACTTTGTAGTCAGACGTTAACGAGCGCAACTCGCGCAGAATCTCGCCGGCGGTATCGTGTTCCCTCATCATCATGCGGATGGGGTTGTTGACGGTTCCGAAGAAAGGAACAGGAGCAGCCAGGTTCTGGTCGGCTGCTTGTGCCATGCCCATGATGTAGGGGAAGAGGACCTGCTCTTCTTTGAACATGTGTGGCGTCAGATCGGCACAGAGCCGGGTCAGGATCTCATCCAGATGGACAAGTTCAGGGTGATTACCGCCGTGAGCATTCAGAACTTTGTCGGCAAGCGACTGAAGCCTCTCCATTTCAGATTTGGTGAACACGTGATGCGTGTCGAGGATGTGCGTGATTAGCTCGGGAAGGGAAGCGTTTTGAAAATCCAATGCGCCCTCTTCATTTGACTGGTCAACACCAGCCAGCATTTCCATCACATCGTCGAGATCAACTCCGGCCGAGGCGCAAGCTTGACCTAGTGGCTGATTACCCCCGCAACAATAGTCAATCTTCAAACTTTCGAAGACTCTCGTTGATTCCGGTACTTGTAGAGCCACCTCTCTGACTGTCGTTTCTGAATTAATCATGGCGAATTTCTCCTTGTCCGTTTAATAGCCGCACTACTCCAGACCTCACCTGTGCAAGGTAGGGGCCGCGGAGAAATCCCCAAAAATTCGACGATCAGTCGAGGCCGATTGCGAATTTTTCATTAACAGTGCGGATAAGTTCGCAGTAGATCAAGTTCGAGGTTCTTGATCCGCAGATTACACAGATTCATTAATCAATCTGTGTAATCTGTGGACAGAAAGGGTACCCATCTTCTATTTGGTTTGCTCACGAATCGCGACCTGGCCTTTGCGTGAGAAGTTAATCGATTCGCCAAGAATGCGCGCAGCCTCCTGAGAAGCGTGGAAGCCGTTTGAGTTTTCTGACTCAATGAAATCCAGATAGAACTGTGCCCGGCGTTGGAAGTCCTGCGCAGTCGCTACGGCGCTGTCTGTACGGCCCGCGTCTCTGGCAGCCTTGATGTCGTTAATCAGATCGACGAGCGCGTCCATGGCCAGGTTGCGAAGATTGTGCGTGCGCGTTTGAATCGTCTCTACGCGCGCCCTCAGCTCCTCCTCAGACCATTTGTGACATGTTTGACAGGCACGATTGATGTTGAGCAGTGGGGAACGCACGTGATGATCGCTGATCTTTAACGCTCCTTCACGCATGTAAGGCATATGACAGTCAGCACAAACGACACCCGAGCGCGCGTGGATTCCCTGGTTCCACATCTCAAACTCCGGATGCTGCGCTTTGAGCACCGGCGCGCCCGTCTGTGCGTGATCCCAGTCTTTGAACTTTTGCTCGTCATAAAAGGCGAGAATGTTTTCCACCTGGAGCCCTTTTGCCCACGGATAAACCAGGCGCTTTTCCGGACCACTGAAGTGATACTCGTCGTGACACTGCCCGCAGACGAAAGCACGCATCTCCTGGCGCGTCGCCTGTTTGTTCACGTCGTAGTTCTGAATGCCCTGCGAGGCTTTCAACGCGCGCATTCCTTCGATGAAGGCCGGACGCGTGACGCGCAGCTGCATCGTTTGCGAATCGTGACAGTCGATACACGCAACCGGGTGCGTCACCACCTTGCGCGCTTCGAAATACGGCATCTTGTTTAATGCTTCGAAGCCTTTGAAGATGTCGCCGCCGCCGAGCTGTTTGTAAGCGACATACGCTGAGGCGTGACAGTTAATGCAGGTGCCGGGCTGCTTTACAACCTGTTGGCGTTCGGTGAATGTTTGATCGTCAAGCATGTACGCGTGGCCGCGTTCTTCCCTGAAGTCCTTCGAAAACGCATACCCGGCCCACATTGTCTTCAGCCGCGGATCCTCTTCGAGCCGCGACTGGGCCACGATCGAACGAGGATCTGCCTGTGTGGGTGTGCGCGGTTCGGCTTCGCTGCCGCCATAGCGCGTGCGTACCTGATCGGTCGTCTTTAGATAGCCGTCGTATTGAAGTGGAAAATTCTTGCCCCAGATGGCCGGATCGATCGTGTCGTCGGTGAGCTCGACAACTCTGAAGAAGGGATTGCGCGCTTCCTGTTTGCGCTGAAAAATGTTTACCAGCAGCGCCAATCCCAGAACAGTGGCGAGTACAACTAACGCCACGAGGGCCAAAAACCGCAGCGAACGCCTTTTACGGGTCGGTTCTGTTTCTTCAGTCATTCGTTATCGTCTCCGTCAAACCGTCATCGAGCAAGACTAATGCATATGACCAACTGAGTTGTGACAGCGAATACAACTTGTCTGCGCGTCTTTTGTTTCCTTATGCGCGCCTTCAATCGCTTGCACGATTTCCTGGTGGCACTTGCGACACGCTTCTTCCGTTACTTCACGGCCTCGAGGCGTAATGTGAATGTTGTCTTCAAACCAGCCGGTCGTGAAATAGTAGGAATGCCAGAAACCGTTGCGCGCTTTAGTGGCGTACTTCGCAACCAGTCCGGGAGGCGTGTGGCAATCATTACAAACGGCGACTGCGCGATGGCTCGACTTCACCCAGGCGTTGAACTGCTCCTGCATGATGTGACAGTTCACGCAAGCCTCGGCGTTGTCGGTCATGTACGAATAGCCGCGAGCGTAAACGAACGTGTACGCACCGACGCCCAGCGACATGCCGAGAGTGATCCCGAGGATTATTCCAGGCACTATCTGGCCCATGCGAAACTTATAAAACACCAAATCAGTGTCCTTTATTCATTTGCTTTTTTTGTGGCTTTTTAATGGTTCAGAAGCGCCAATGAGTTCCGGTGTGACAACGTTTGCAAGCGGAAAAATCATCGCCGCCGAAAGCACGCTTCCCGTCGTGACACGTCATACAGCTCTCCGTGCCGGCTTTTGCGTGATGATTCAGTGGCGCAGGCGAAGTAACCTGGTTTCGTTGCGGCATTCCCGCTCTAACCTGATGGCATTCGGTGCAAGCTACTTTCTGATGCTTCGCATGGTTGAAGCCCACGCGGAAAGCTTGCGCGAATTCGGAAGTGCGCCGATAGCCGCCTAATTCGTGACAAGTGCGGCACGAGGAAATGTCACGTCCCTGCGCCTGTGCGCGCGGAGTATGACAGCGGTAGCAAGTTGCATGAGCGTTGAAGCCCGCCGGGATCGACAACGCCACGCCTCCGCGCGCCGGCCGGTGACAAGTAGCGCAGTTAACACCTTCCATGTTCACGTGCAACGCGTGGTCAAACTTCATTCTGAAACTCTTCAAACGCGGGAAAGATTTCAAGGCGCCAGACTTCACGTCTGTATGGCAGATCGTGCAGATCGGGCTGTCTGAATTTGAAAACTGCTGGGCGTGACAGCCGGCGCAAGGGGCGTGGTCTGACTGTCCGGGAAGCTGTGGTCGTGGTGAATTAGTATCGCGACGATGACAAAGAAGACAAGGCAAGCGCGCATGATTTCTGCTGTTGTGCAGAAACTTCGAATAATCCAAACCTTCCGCTGGTTGACTTTGCGCCTGCTGAACGGTGCCGTTGAACGTAGCGACAGTCGGTCTGCCAGATGGCAGGACGAATCCGGCCATAATTACAATCACGACCCATATCAGCGCGAGCTGGAGGTTTTTCATTCTTTGTGTTGACAACTGCTATTTCGCGTCCGGCTGCCGGCTTTCTATCTGCCTGATCTTCAGGAAGACGAGAACCGCGAGAAAAATAATAAAGACCAGCGACACCGCGAGTCCCTTGCGTCTGAAGCTGAGCTCCGAGAGAGCATCCAATCCCGCTTGCTGTCCTTTGCTCGCCACCTCGAGACCAGGTCCAACAATCTTATCGACCTCAGCGATTGATGAAGAGTGAATCAGTACGCGCGCGTGCGTTAAAGCATCTGTTGCGCCTTTCAACTCAAATTTCGGTTTGCTGACTTCCATGCCCTTGCGTTCGGCGAGACTGAGGATCTCGTTTGACTTGTCGATGCTTGCGATTAGCTGATCGATGCGTGACCGCATATGACCCGCTGCGGCAAAGCCTTTGTCTCCGCTTTGGTGACAATTAATGCACAGGGCGCCTTGCTGCGTGCCGATCATCTGATCGGTGGGTGTGGCGATGGCGTGATTACTATGACAGGTTAGACATTCCGCGAGTCCCTGCTGATCAAAAGCGGCCTTGTGTGGACTGGTTTGAAAAAGATCCGCCTGGCGTGCATGACATTGCCCGCAGACGTTTGCCACCGAAGCGATGCCCGGAGGCGTCGCGCCATGATTGCCATGACAATCGTTGCAGGTCGGGGCCGATAGATCCTGTTTCTCGTACAAAGCTTTGGCGTGAACACTCGTCTTAAACTTGACGATTTGATCAGTCGGGATTTTAAGGCCCTGCATGTAGTCAGAACTGCCATGACACTTTGCGCAGGTATCAGCTACGTTCAGCGGATAGACTGACGACAGTGGATCGTTGATTGCCCTGATGCCGTGAACCGTGTGGCAACTGATGCAAGTCGCAACTCTCTGTTCGCCGGTTTTCAGGAGTTTGCCGTGAACGCTCGTGTAGTACTCGCTCTCCTGATCCACACGCAAAGAGGGATTGAATCGTTTCATCAGGTTCGCATCACTGTGGCATTTCCCACAGTAAGCAGGAATGTCCAACGCCCTTGGCTTTCCCAGATATCCTTTAGCGGGATCCTTCGCAGCTTCACTGGCGACGGCATTCGGATCGCCGCCATGACAGTCGTTGCAAGAGAGGCCGCGACCGCGATGTATGTCGTTTTCAAAGAGCTTCGCAGGCGCACTTAGCCGTTCGTCATCCAGCTTCAGATGACAGTCGATGCAGGAACTCTTCTTCTGCGCGGACGCCAGAGTGCAAAGCATCAGGAGAACCATGAATATGAGGGCCGGCCTAATTGTATTTCTTCTCATAGCCTCGTTTACGTCACATATCCGACGATGGTCATCACCACTATGTAGAGAAGCGCCACGACACCAATGACATTGAAAATCAACCTGCGTTTACGATTACCGGGATCACGGTCCACAAAAGGCACAATAAACAGGAACAGGGCGACGATGTTGAAGGCCATGATCCCGAGCACCTCACCGTCAATGCCCAGAATCGTTGCCGGTAAATACTTCAGCGTCTGAAACATGAAAAGGAAATACCACTCGGGCTTAATACCTGCGGGCGCAGGTGCGAATGGATCTGCTTTTTCGCCCAGTTCCCAGGGAAATATGGCGGCGAGCGCGGCCAGTACACCGATGGCCAGAATCCAGCCGATGAGATCCCGCAGCAGGAAGTTTGGAATGAACTTCATCTTCTTCACGTTTTGTTTTTGAAGCGAGGGCGGCACACTCATGCCGTGCAACTGGACCAGCAAAACGTGAATACCAATGAACACAGTAGCGGCTGCCGGGAGGACCGCCACGTGAAATCCAAAGAACCGTGTCAGCGTGGCGCCGGTGACGTCATCTCCACCACGGAGAAACCTCAGCAGCGTGTGACCAACAACCGGAATAACGCCGGCAATCTCCGTCCCGACTTTGGTAGCGAAGAAGGCGAGTTTGTTCCACGGCAAAAGGTAGCCGCTGAATCCGAAACAGATCGAAATGAACAAAAGAACAACCCCACTGACCCACGTAATTTCACGCGGCCGGTGGTAAGCCCGTAGAAAGAAGACGCTGAAAAGGTGAATGAAAAGCGTGGCGATCATTAAGTTAGCTGACCAACTGTGAATCGAACGAATCAGCCAGCCAAACTTCACTTCAGTAACAATGAACTGAACGCTCTCGAAAGCCGTTTCAGCACTGGGCCGGTAATAAAGCAGCAACAGAATTCCGGTGACTACTTGTACGACAAAAAGAAAGAGCGTCATTCCGCCGAAGTAGTACCAGATCGAATGGCGGTGGAGGGGAACCTCTTTCTTGCGCGCCATTTCCGTGAGCGCGCTTATTGAGAGGCGCTCATCAAGCCAGTCTTTCATCGTTGTTGCTCGCATGGCTTATGTTTTGCTGACGACGATCTCGTCGCCGCGAGTGTTCACTTTGAATTCTTCCAATGGACGAGGCGGAGGACCGCCAATGTTTTTGCCGTTGAGGTTGTAATGCCCGTTGTGACAGGCGCACCAGATATGCTTGGTTTCGGGCTGGTATTGGACTATGCAATCGAGGTGTGTGCACACGGCAGAGAAAGCTCTCAGTTCTCCGGAATCCGTGCGCACCAGGATTCCGGGCTTGCTCCCGAACTTGAAGATTTTGCCCGAATTGACCGGAATCTCGTTTAGCTTTGCAGCGACCACGGAACTTTCGGTTGATTCGATCACCGTTGGCGGCGACATGAAACGTATGATGGGATAAACGATCGCTCCCAGGGTGGCAACGGCACTCGTGCCCAGTAGATAGTCGAGGAAACGGCGCCTGCTTGGTTCAGAGGCAGATGGTCCAATTGTCTGCGCAGGGCTGTCCCGCAGCGTGTTATTCATATTCTTTTCCCCCGGCTGTTTTCCTGCGAGTAAGTTCGCAGACGCGAGCGAAGTTACTCGCAACGTGAGTTTCGGTCAGTAGTCCCTAAGGTTTCTTCGGATGGCACTCTACACATTGAAACATCGAAATATCGCCCAGATTCACTGGGTGTTTGAAAGGCTCGTTGGCCTTGTGACAAGTCTCGCACTTGCGTTCGCTGAGGCCGCCGAGATCCACCGGATGCTGGAACGACGCGATCTTTATCGAAGCTGCGGGGTTCGCTGAGTCGTAGATGACGGTGTGACAGATGTTGCAATCGTTGCGAATAACTTTGCCAGTATCACTAACGTGCTCGCCGTCATGACAGCGAAAACAACCTGACGAATAGAAGTGTCCAATGTTGTTTGGGTGAGTTTGCCAGTTCGTTCTCATCTCCGGGAAAAAATAGGTCCTGAAGATCCGCTGTGTTTCCGCGACTGCTTGTTTAATCGCCTCATCTTTTTGCCCGTAAAGTGCACTGTAGTGAGACCGGTAAAAGTCGTTGAGACTCGCGGCTATTTTCTGAAGTCCTTCAGCTTCGGTTGAATAAGGTTGACTTAGTGCCTCTACCGCCTTCTGTTTGAGAAAAGGTAGTGACACATCCAGCCTGCCGGCCGCGAATGATTGGTTCAGTGCCTCATCAGGTGGGAGGTAGACGTGAGCGGGACGATTGTGACAATCAACGCAGTCCATGCGCCGTTTATCGGCTGCTTCGATCTGCTGCTGCGTTAGCCGCCGGTTGCGATCGTGGTATTCAACCACCTTTCCATTCCGGTCGCGTATTCGCACCCACGGAATTACCTGACGCTGTTGGTCGGTCGAGACATAATCGATGGTATTGGCGATATTCATGTGCCAGTGGATTCCCGCAACCTGGCCCGTGATCGGACTGCCGCCTCCGACGTTAAGCAGCATGCGCGTTTGGCGCAGTGTGTTCTTCTCGTCGTAGCCGTAGTGATTGAATACTTTTAGTTGGGCGCCGAAGAATTTTTCGGGCCAATGGCATTGTTCGCAGGTTTCCGGGGCGGGACGAAGGTTATGAACCGGTGTCGTTATCGGGCGAGGGAATTTGTTGAAAGTTACGGAATACAATTGATAGGCGCCCGAGAGTTTCGAACGTACGTACCATCCCGCGCCTGGACCAACGTGACAGCCGACACAGCCCACGCGCGCGTGCGCTCCAGCCAGGTAAGCCGTGTACTCAGGTTTCATAACCGTGTGACACGACTGACCACAGAACGAGTCTGACTCGCTGTATTCGTAAGCCTTGTAACTGCCAAACGCGCTCGCGCAAATGAACAAAAACGTAACCGTCAAAAACACAAAGAAGGCCCGGCGCGCGTGATGATCATTAAGATCGAGTTTCGGGTAAGCGGCGACTTCCGTCGGCGACGCTCGATGCCGGCGCCGGCGTTCCAGCATTCTCCCCAGAATGACCACCACCAATCCAAAGATCAGGATCGAGGGAAAGATTATGTAAGTGAGGATTCCAAGATACGGGTTCTCCTGGTGCGATGTGATCTCAACCAGAAACAACAGCACCACACTCACCAGCGCCGCGCTGGAAATCGCAGCGCCAACGAAACTGATATAGTTGCGGAACAGACTGGGTTGTTTCGTTTTAGTTTCTTCAGTTTCGCTCATTGTGCTTCTGGTGCCGTTGAATCCTGTGCTTGTTCTACTGGTGCCTTTTGCCGGCTTTCTTCATAAGCCAACTCATGCTCTTCACGGTAATGTTCTTCCGATACGCGGCCATCGAGAAACGCGAAATTCAAGGGATATACATCCGGGTCAAAAATCACGTGATAGAAGTGCCACACGATGATGGCGAGCGTTGCCAACACGGCTTCGTAAAAATGAATCGCCAAAGCAATTTCGATGGCCCAACGCGGCAGAAATCCAAAAATACCCAGCTTGAACCAAATCATGAGGCCTGTCAGACCCATGAGTATGGTCCCCCAAACGACAGCCCAATACTCAGCTTTTTCTGCATAACCAAATCGCGCAATTTTCGGTTTCACCCTCGACATGCCGAGATAGTAGCCAAAGTTGCCCAGCACGTCCTTGAAGTCTTTGCCTCTGACGAGCATGTCTTTCAACCACAGCCGGCCTTCTTGCGAAAGGAAAAGATATGCGACGTGATAGACGCCGACCACCAGCATGATCACGGCGGCGATCCGGTGAACGATTCGTCGCAAGTCCTCACTTCCGCCGAGCAACGATGCGAGCCATGAATCCGGATACTGAAGTGCAAACCCACTCAGGACCAGTGCGATAAAGCTCGTCAGTAACAACCAATGTTGCACTCGCTGATTGACAGTCAGCCGCACGATATCGCGTCTCTGGCTTTTCCTGGCCCTGGCCTTGCGAAACCAGATAAGGGCGTTGTGAATTGCCATGCCGCCCACCACCAGAAGGATCAAAGGAACGTAGATCCAACGAACTATCGTCGTACCGATCACCCCGGCATCTCGCGTCCCAGTCGCAGAAACTAATTCGGAAGTTAGATGAATCTTACCGGTGGCAAAGTTAACGCCGGCGCCGACGTGACACTGTCCGCATGTTTGCGGCAGGTTGTTGGCGCTTATCATTGACCTGGGATCAGATGACGGCAGAATGTTGTGAACGCCGTGACAACTCGCACAGTTCGCGACCACTCGCGAACCCATTTGCGACGCGAGGCCGTGGTAACTGTCCTTATAGCTTCTGACACGTCCACCGGCGACGCCGAATTCCTTCGTGAGCGTGACGCCTTCATGGCACCCGGCGCAGGTATCAGTAGCCACTGCCGTGGAAGCACTGGCACCCGCTTTTTCGACCGGTGAGATGATGCCGTGAATGCCGTGACAATCAGTGCAGACCGGAGATCGCGAGACACCACGCGTCACTGCCTGTCCGTGAACGCTCTGCATGAACTCCACCGTCTCCGCCTTATGACACTTGCTGCAAGTGGCGGGAATATTGACCTTCGCAATAGGCGATCGTGCATCAGAGGCCGGCAGGATGTCGTGACTGTTATGACAGTCAGTACAAACAGCGGCGGAAGAGTTGCCTTGTGCGAGCGCCTTCGCGTGCACACTCTCCCGGTATGAAAGGAAGGGGCGATCGCTGATACCGCTACCCTGCATGACTGATTTGTCGCCGTGACAACGGCCACAGGTTTCGGCGATGTTATTGCGATTGACAGTGGAAGACGGATGGCTGGCTTGCAGAATGGTCGTCATATCGCCATTTCTGGCGTGACAATCGATGCAGGTGGCGGCCTTTAATCCGCCCTGAATTCCGCGGGCATGAAAACCGCGATCGTAGGCGGCGTGTGCGTCCGTGTGAAACTTTGCGCCACCAAGGTAAGGCAAAGATCTGCCGGGCGCGTGACAACCCTGACATTCGAGAGTTGGTGAAGCAGCGCCGGCTGGAGCAGGATTAGGTGATGGCGTCGTGGCCGGCTGTTGAGCCATAGCACGGTCTACCGGCAAGCCGAGGCAAACCAGCCAGACAATCAATACCACCAGAAATGTTGCGCCGCGCTTCATTCAGATCACACACGAACACCTCCTGTGCTTCTGCCCTTTTTCACACAAGAGGCGTCCGAGTTGTAAATCTTTGCTGTCTTCTCTGTGCAACAGAGAATCAAAAGCTGGTGCGACTTATTTCTTCAGGGATTTCATGTGGGCGACCAGTGCTTTGGCCTGCTCTTCGTTTATGCCCTTCTCCTCATAACTCGGCATGAAAGGAGGCTTCTCGCCCTTCTTACCCTTGAGCACGATCTGCACGAGATCGGCATCCGCTAAAGTCGCGTCGAACTTCTTTTCCGCCGCGGCGCCATGGCAAGCCACGCATTTCGACTTGTAGGTGGCAGCGACATCAAAATCCTGCTCATTTCCCGCTCGGGCTGCGGCTGAGATTAATGCAAATCCGGCAACCAGTATCGCCACCACAGTGGTCAGTGTCATCAGCTTCAACGTTTTCATTGGTCCCCACCCTTTCTTCAACAACGCCCGAGGGCGTCGTTGTGGAAAAGGTGGGAGCAACGTCTATGCCGAGTCAGTTTCGGCGATATAACTGTCGAAAAAGCAAGAGTTTGCGGATTTTCCCGCAGCGTGCTGGGAAAGTTCCCGCAAATCAGGCAGCGGCGGTCTTCTTGTGACACGCCACACATTTCTTCGAAGTTGGTCCCGTGCTGGCGCGGCCGGTTTTAGCAACTTCATCGTGACAGCCGCTGCAGTTCCGATGAAATGCCTGCTGGTTGTCTAAAGTAACCGGTTCAGCGCTGCCTTCGATTTGGATTTTTGGCAGTTCAGGCAACAGCTTCGATTTCATTCCTGCCCGCGCATGGCAATCGCCGCAAACATTCACGGGCGGCGCATTGGGATCTTTCTCCAGGAGATCCGCGGTCAGCGTTGTGGTCCGATCGGCCGGCCAGGCAGTTTTGTGTGGCGGATGCTTGACCACTTCCGACGCCGGTTGCGCCGTGTGATGACACTCGACGCAGGCGATGGGCCTGGTTCCGTCGACACTGCGGTTCTTTGTTACGTGATCGACGTGACTAAACTTCACGCCGCCCAACTTGGCGTAAGATCCGAGAACGTACTCGTCTTTTGGCTTCCGTCCTTCCTGCGCCAATGCATTGGACCAGGAACTCGAGCTGCTGAATGCAAACATTCCGGTCCCGATAAGCAATACCAAAATAGTTAAGACTTTCATTGCTATTACCTCACTGGTTGTGCCACGAACAGTCCCCGGGGCTTGCGGCCTCGGGCTTAATGCTTACGCTTCGCAGGCTGTTAGAACTTTCGTGCAAAGCTTCCCTCAACTAGGGCATAGCCCGAACCGAGGGCGCAGCCCCATTCGGAATACACAGGTGAACGGCGGGGCATAGCCCCGCCTCACATCCGGCGGCAAAGCCGGACTTGATAGAGTCAAATTGATGATGGCGCTTGATCTCCAAGACGGTATCCCACATCCGGCGACAAAGCCGGACTTGATAGAGTCAAATTGATGATGGCGCTTGATCTCCAAGACGGTATCCCATATCCGGCGGCAAAGCCGGACTTGATAGAGTCAAATTGATGAAGGCGCTTGATCTCCAAGACGGTATCTCACATCCGGCGGTAAAGCCGGACTTGATAGAGTCAAATTGATGATGGCGCTTGATCTCCAAGACGGTAATCTCACATCCGGCGCCGCGACGATCCGCTTAACATGACTTTCGTGCAAAGCTTCTCAACCTCTAAAAGCGCCAGCTTGTCCCCGTATGACAGCGGTTACAAACTGAAAAGTCGTCGCCACCAAATGCACGCTTTCCGTCGTGGCACGACATACAACTGAACGCGCGTGGCGCGGCGTGATGATTGAGTGGTTGCGGCGAACTCACATCCCTTCGCCCCGCCAGGATTCGATGACACTCCGTACAATTCAGCCCCTTAGTTCGATCGTGTTTTGCATGACTGAACCCGACACGAAACGCCGGCGCAGATTGCGAGGCGCGAACATATCGTTCCTTCTGATGGCACGTGCCACAAGTGGAAATGTCGCGGCCGTTCGATTGCGCACGCGGCGTGTGACACCCAAAGCAGTTTGTGTGCGCATTGAATCCCGCCGGTATTGAAAGCGCGACCCCGCCTCGCAAAGGCCGATGACAACTGTTACAACTCAGGCGGCCCTGGTTCTGGTGCTGCGCGTGATCGAAACGCATTCCAAAACTCGAGAGCCGCGGAAACGGTTTCACCGTTCCCGCCTGCGCGTTTGTGTGACACACGGTGCAAATCTGATGTCCCGAGTCTGCAAATTCCTTCGCATGACATCCGGCGCAGGGTGCGTGTCCGGCCCCGCCAGGCATTGCTGGTCGAGGCGCGCTCGTTTCTCTCCTATGACACAACAGACACGGCAGCCGTGAATGATTTGGGTTGTCATGTTTAAATTTCGAAAAATCGACACTGGCAGCCTGTGTCGGAGCAGCCACAACAATAGCGAGCATAACTAACCATCGCTTTAATAATCTGCCAGCCGGCCCAATCAAAGCTCTGTCGTCCCTTAAGATCCTTTTACCGCTTTGGCATCGCGCTGTCGTGACTTGCCGGTACGCTTTGTTTACCAAAAGTTATGTGGCACTTGGTGCAAACAAAATTCGGATTCTTTTTCTTTTGATCGATCTCGTAGTTCAGTGCTCCACCTTCATCCAAAGTCGCCGTGATGTGGCAGCCTTCAGCGCCACCACACGATCGGACAGGCACCTTGAGTGTCTGCACGTCAACCGTGTTCATTTGTGCCGGAGAGTGACAATCAGCACAGGCCAGATCCGGATGCATGCCACCCTCATGTCGATATGCACCGGCAGATATTCGCTCGCGCCATGCGCTCAGCGCGACGGGGTCGGTGATTCCCATGG
>DASVGE010000350.1:0-12165 GCA_036379695.1 Pyrinomonadaceae bacterium
CACTTCCGCGATCTCAAAGCCGTACCAACGTCGCTCTTCGTCACGGAGTATCGCGTCAGCAGCGATGTAGAAATCAAACATCCGCTCCACTTCGCGAGCCTGCGCGCGACGCACAAAGAGCCAAACAACCAGGGCCATTCCCGTAATCATCACCATGATTACTGGTGGAAACCCCACCGCATTGAGCATCGCTACAACGATAATAACTGCGATCGCTTTACTTGTGAGTTTCCCCGTGCCCGTCATTTACTACTACCTCCACTTCTACTTCTTCGCCCTGTCCTTGAGACGCGCCGTGATGGCCATCCCGGCCTCCTCCGTAGAGAGTTGTCCTCCAAGATCTCTGGTCGTTTCGTTTGCAGAGATCGCGGCGCGCACCGCCTCTTCAATACTTTTACTCAACGTTTGGAAGCCCAGGTATTCTAACATCATCGCCGAGGTCAGAATAGACCCAATCGGATTCGCGATTCCCTTGCCCGCGAGTGGCGGCGCGCTGCCGTGCACCGGTTCGAACAGCGAAACCTTGCCGGGATGAATGTTGCCTGAAGCAGCGAGACCGAGCCCGCCCTGAATCGCAGCGCCGAGATCCGTCAGGATGTCGCCAAACAGATTGTTACTGACGATGACGTCGTACTGCGCCGGATCGAGCACCATGAACATCGCCATCGCATCGACATACTGATGATTCGCCGTGATTTCCGGATAATCGGCCGCGACTTCTTTAAAGACACGCTGCCAGAGATCGCCGCCGAAGCGTTGCACGTTTGACTTGTCAGCCATCGTCACGCGCTGGCGGCCGTTCGCACGCGCGTACTCGAAGGCAGCGACGATGATTCGTTCCACTCCGGAGCGTGTGTTGACTTCATCCTGAAGCGCGATCTCGTCGCCAGTTCCGTACTTCAGAAAACCGCCGGCGCCGCAGTAAGCGCCTTCGGTGTTTTCACGAAAGACGACGAAATCGATGTCATCAGTTTTACGATTTCGCAACGGTGTCAGGCGCTCGTTGAGCAGTCGTACCGGTCTTAAATTAATGTAAAGATCGAGACCGCGACGCATGCCCAGCAGTATGTCTTCGGCGTGCTTGTTTGATGGGACTCTCGGATCGCCAAAGGCTCCGGCGAGGATCGCGTCAAACTTCGCGCTCAACATTTCGAGCGCGTCCGGAGGTAAACTCACCCCTTCGCGTAGAAACTTTTCCGCGCCCCAGTCAAACTCAACAAACTCGAGTTCGAGACCGTTGGCTTCCTGCAGGTGCTGCAACACACGAACGGCTTCGCGCAACACTTCAGGACCGATTCCGTCACCGGGAATGACTGCGATTCTTTTCATAGTTGCAGATTAGTGTGGCACGCAAAGCACCGGCACACGCGTGCCACGCAGAACTTTCTCAGCGGTCGAGCCAAAGAGAAGTTCTTCAGCCGACGTTGACTTTCCTCTTATCCCCATCACAATCATCGGCAGATCGAGATCGCGCGCAATCTTCAGAATCTCGACAAACGGCAGACCGACGACGATCATCTTTTCCACCGTGACCTCGCCGGTTTCCAGTCCTTCGAGAATCAGACTGAAGTTGTTCTCCGCCTGCTCCTTCAGACGCGCGATGATCTCCTCAGCCGATCCCATCCCCGCAGCAACCGCGGCCTGAACAAACTCCTCGTCGACGACATGTAACAACGTCAAATCGCCTTCAGGCGCCGCCATTCCCACGGCAACTCTGAGTGCATTTACTGAACACGGCGAAAAATCTACCGGAACGAGTATCTCAGGTGATGTAAGCATCGCACCTCCATTGTTTAGATCCATCCACAGATTTCATAGATTTTTTCAATTTTGCTCCTGGCTTTTTCTTTTATGCCTTTTGTGCCTTTTTGTGGCTACTCTTTTTCTTCGTTTTTGAGGCGCGCAACAATCTTCGGCAAACTCGCCAGCACCGTGTCGCCCACTATCTTCATGCTTTGTGACGATACTTTGTCTACCGTGTCATCAGGCTTATGCCAGTACGGATACGAGTTAAGTTGTATGATATCGACCGCGTCCACTCCCTCGCGCAGAAACGGCTCATGATCGTCTCCACCGACACCCTCCTCGCGATCGACAAACACTTTCCCGTGGCCGAGCTCGCGGCCGGTTTGCCAGATGATGTCCTGCAACCATCGCGTGCTCTTCGGATCTCGACCGAGTTCGAGTTTCTTGTAACCCATCATATCGAGCAGGATCATGGCGCGCGTATGCGCGAGTTCATTCCGCTCGCGCAGTAGCGAAACGTAATGCCGGCTGCCGTAAGTGTTATCAGGCTCGTCTTCATTGCTACACTCATCCCAACCTTCACAAAAAGACTCTTCACCATCAAAAAACACGAGCCGGTACGTCACCTTCGGCTTGTCTTTCATATTACCCAGCACCCGCCCAATCTCAAGCAACGTCGCCACGGACGTTGCCGGATCGTTCGCGCCTACGAAATGCATGTCCTTGTAATACTTCGTGTCGTAGTGGCTCGCAATGATGATGATGGTCTTCGTTTCACCCGCGATCTCGCCGACGACGTTTGCCATCTTCTTCTGACCGTGCGGAGTGGCGGCATCAAACTCGTCGACGGAGACGTTCAATCCGTAAGACTTCAATTGGCTCGAGATGTATTCACGAGTTTGGGCTAGTTGCGGACTGTCAGGCGGACGCGGGCCAAAGTCGATCTGTTTCCGCACGTGGTCCATCGCTCTTTCGCCGTTGAAGGCAGTGGGAATCGGTTCCGGACGCGCCGGCGAACGCGGGCTGGTGGAAACGCTGGCGCGTGGTCTTGGTGGTGGTTCGTTTTTCGGGCAGGCGGCAAACAACACCGGCATCAGCAACGCAGTCGCCAGCAAAGCTACGCGGTTACTTGTGCCGATTGGCTCGCTCATTTATCCTTCGCTTCGTTTTTTGCGCGTGCCCGGTTCATGATTGAATCGAAAGCTTTCGAGCCATAAGCGAGCGGTTTTTCGATCGCTGAATCGAGGGCTTCGGATGCAGTGATCGCTTCAAACTGCATGAGCGTGGCGATCTTTTTGCTGAGTGGCAGCGAGCCAAACCTCTTTACTAAATCGGATGCCACGTCGGTTTCAGTAGCGTGCGTCTGCGGTCGCGACGTAACCAGCACCACCACTTCACCGTGGTTTTCGATCTTTACCTGACACGCCAGACGTAAATCCTGCTCCAGCAGTGCGTTCCCGAGTTGCTTCTCTTCTGCAAGAGTGGGTGGCGAGAGTAATTCAGCGCCAGTTGTTATTGACACGACACACGCTGGACAGTCGGCTTTTCCAACCGTACAGCCTTCTCCGAGAGGTGCGCCCATCCGGCGTGCGGCGTCGATGACGTAGGTTCCCTGTGCGACGACTCCGCTGATGCCGGAAGGTTCAAATGTAATCGAGACACTCATCTCCAACCTCCAACCTGTTTGATCTGTTTTGATTAGTGTAAAGCCGGGGGAGACTTCTGCAAAACCTAGGAACCGACTGTGAGGTTTCTTTCGCTCTGCTGCCGCGCGTGCTGGCACTCGGCGCAAATCCCGATGATGCGCAATAAGTGTTGAGTAATCTCAAACTGATGCTGGGCGGCCATGGCGTCCTGAAGCGCTTCGAGCTCAGCCGAAAAAAATTCGATAATCTTGCCGCACTCCGAACAGATCATGTGATCGTGATGCTGATGTTTGTAGTTATGTTCGTAGTGCGTGCGCCCGTCGCCGAAGCGAACTTCACGCGCGAGTCCGGCTTCGGTCAGGAGCTTTAAAGTGCGATAGACAGTAGTTTGACCGACGGTCGCGTCTTCTTTTTTGACGAGCTGGTAGAGGTCTTCGTTTGAGAGATGTTCTTCAGTACGCAGAAAAACATCCAGAATCAGGTCGCGCTGAGAGGTACGCTTCAGTCCCCTTTTCTGGATGTGTTTAAGAAAGACTTCCTGCTCTTCAGTTGGCTCTGTTTCGGTCATCAGTGTGGAGATTTTAACACTTGGGACAGTGAGGGCAAAGAGTGGGGGTTTGTTAGGCAGTCTTGCGAAGCTTTTGTGCCTTCGTTGAGTAAGCGGCACGATTAATCCAGCCCCCCGATTCAAGTTCGTCCTCAACTTTTGAGTAAAGTTCCTCAACCGATTGGGCCATAGTACGCATTGGAAGAGACAAAATTCCGGTAATTTCGGCACTTTTGGCTGGCACAACCATTGCGGAAACATGCCAGAAGTGGCGCCTTGTTCTTGAGGCATTCCTCATCGAACCAGTGCGTAAAGCGTTAATTGGTGGTTTGAGGTTTAACGAAACTGCCGCAGATAGGAGATAGTCATGAAAAGTGTAGCATTCTTTGTAGTAGTGCTTTGCGCTTTGATAGTCGGTTCTGTGTCATGGGAGACCAGGGCATCGAACACAGTCAGCAAACAGAGTGCAGTAACTCACTTCAATCGAGCTGTGGTCCTCCATGGCGTGACCCTGAAGGGTGAATATTTGTTCGTACACGATGACGCAGCAATGCAACGCGGCGCGGCCTGCACGTACGTGTATGAAGGGAATGCCGCGGTTCCCAGGAAGTTAGTCGTTTCCTTCCACTGCATTCCGGTCCAACGTGCAAAGGCGAAAAACTTTATACTTCGATCAGTCGAGACTGCACCAGGTGTCATTGAACTGCAGGAGTTCCAGTTTGCAGGAGACACTGAGGGGCATGCGGTGCCGATTTCGATAGACCAGCATCTGAATAAATAGTGTTGCTGCGGCGATTGACATGATTTACTGAACTTGCGGGAAGACCAGGCGCGGCGATTCCGCGATACGTGTGCGCCTGGTTATCCTGGCAAAGCAAGCTTACGTCCTGATGAGTTGATCAGTTCAAAGCAGCAACTCAAATGATTCCTCGCTTCAGTGCTTTCATCACTGCTTCGGTACGATTTTTTGTGTGGAGTTTTTGATTGATGTGAGCGATGTGGTTGCGCAGCGTGCTCATGCTGATCTGAAGCTCCTCAGCCGCTTCCTTCGTGCTCTTGCCGGCGATCAGAAGACTGAGAATCTTCTTTTCCTGTGACGTCAGCGGCACGATGGGAGGCAACTCGCCGGATTGCTCCGCACTGTTAACGAGGTTCCTGGCTATTCGGAACATTTCACTCGTGAGTTTCTCGGCCTTCTTCCTCTTCTGGATATCGCGCATCATGTGAATGATTAACCGGCGCTCAGTATGCTGGTCGTACGTCACCAGCAGCGAGACGTTAACCCAGATGCGCCGGCCCGTGCGGGTGCTGATCTCCATATCGAAGTTGGAAACCTCGCGACCTGCCCGAATGCATTCGAGTACGTCGCAGGATTGGCAGCACACAGGCGTGCGGCAGTCCAGCCGGCCTTTCATGAGCATCGCGCAGGCATTCCCAACCGCGCTCGAGGCGGGATAACCAAAGAGATTTTCGGCTGCTTTATTCCAGGTCCGAATTTCGCCCTGAAGGTCAACCGTAAAAGCCGCGTCAGTCGTTCCCTCCAGAAGTTCGGCTAATTGTCGCTCCCACATAATCCGCACCCGTGACAATCGTCTACGTAGATCGTGACAGAAGGCCCATTGACGGCGCGTGGCTGCACCTGTCAGCGTTCAGTCCTAGCAAACAGTACCCGTTTGCGGCTGAGAAATACAGGTGTACGCGCGCTTAACCCGCGTTGAGACTTTGCCTCGGAGTAGGGCCATGAAACTTACACATTTGATTATCGTTCCGGTGCTCGTGCTGTGTCTGGCAGGCGTGGTGACCGGCGGCGAGTTGGTGTTTTCACAGTACTCAGACAATCAATCCAAATATGGACCAAGCCAGGCATGGTCCTTCAACGGGACTAATAGCGAAGTCGCGGATGATTTCGTAGTAAAGGGGAGAATCGATCGAGTAGTGGCTGACGGGTTTACGTGGGGCCTGGTTGATTTTCAAGGAGTCTATATTCGCTTCTATGAGTTCGGACCCGACAACGCACCGGGCGCGCTCCAGCAGGAATATTTCCTGGCTGCGAGCGACCTGAACCTGAGCCATGATTCAGTGGGTACACTAAGCGCCAATTTGTCGCCGGCCTTTTGGGCGACAGGACGCCATTTCATCTCAGTGCAGCCCGTGAGCAATTATTGGTACTGGTGGAACTCAAATTCGGGCAGGCCCTTCGGACAAAGTTTCTATTTCCGCAATCTCGCCGCCGGCCAGACTACCTGGCAAAAAGGCGACAACCAGCTCTTCTCCGAAGCTCAGGCAGACGTTTCGTTCTTCCTTTATGGCGCCGTCACCGAACCGGGCACTATTGACAACCTGTCCGCGAGCACGTTGCCGAGGAGTGGCTTGCTTGAAATCTTGGGCAGCAACTTCGGCGGTAGTGGTCAGGTTTTGGTTGGTGGCCTGCCGGCGCACGTATCTTATTGGAGCAGCACACGCGTTATTGCTTACGTGCCGGAGACTGCGCCGCTTATGACCGTCGGAGTGCAAGTTGTTAACGCGGTTGGCCCAAGTAACTCATTGCCCCTGAACGTCACCGAGCGCCCGCCGGCGAATGGGCGCGTTAACTGGCGTTTTCGCATGGATGCGCCTTATTCGATGGTGCGCCCAGCCATCGGCGCCGACGGCACGATTTACGCCGTTGATGCGTTCGGGCATCTGTACGCGCTAGCTCCGGACGGCGGCCTGAAATGGATCGTCAACGACGCCGGAGGCAAAGGCGTCGCCATCGGACCGGACGGCACGATATACGTCGCCTCGGAGAGCTACATTAAAGCCTTCAACCCTGACGGATCGTCGAAGTGGACCTTCGTGCAGAGCCCGCGCGCGATGATATGTCTCGGCGTGTCTGTCGGGCCGGATGGCAACATCTATTCGGTCGGCACTGAAGGCCTTGGCGTTTTTTCGTTAACACCTGCCGGTGAACTGCGCTGGAACGTGCCGGAGTCAATAAACCGGCCCGTTGTCGATTATGCTGAAATTGTTTTCGGACCGAACGGGAATAGTCAGCAACTCTATTTCGGAGCGAACGCGCACACGCGCGCCCTCCGTCTTGACGGCACGTCTGTCTTTACGCTCATCCGCAGTTTTCAACCGGCAGTCGGTCCCGACGGCAGTGTGCACAGCGCTCTAGGGGCCTACTCGCCGAACGGCACACTCCTTTGGAGTTTTGTCTCGCCGTATCCGTATAACACCTTCTCAGCGCCGGACGTTGGCTGGGACGGCGTCCACTACGTCACGCAAAATCTGGTTGAGCTCTTTGCATTCAACGCGGGCGGCTCGGTGAGGTGGCACGTCAGGCTCAAGAACCCAGTGGATGGGCCGATCGTCGACCCCGCCAATAGCATGGTTGTCCTCGGCGGTGCGAACACACTGAACTTTCCCGGCACTATTCAGGCTGTGAGTGCCGCCAACGGTAATAATCTCTGGTCGATCACGCTCCCGGCGGAAGATCCAACAGTTTTTAATCCGAGCCTCGGAATCTATGGTTACAACCAGGGTGTAAGCACGCGCGGACGTTTTTCGCCAGACGGACAAACAGTCTATTTCATGACGTTCACGGCAACAGGCGACAACAATACCAGCCGCTCGTTTGTCTATTCGATCAATGCCGGCGGTTCCACACTTCCTCCGCCACCCACGCAGGGGCAGCTGCTGCGGAGCGCCAGCATTTCGCTTACTGCCAAACTCTTGAAGAACGGTATTGTCAATGTGTCGGCGAGTGTCACGGTTAAGGACGAGAACGGCGTGACCATTCCGAACGCGGCCGTCTCAGTGAGTTGGAGATTGCCTGACGGGTCAACTCAGGCTCAAACTGCCGGCACCTCCAACAATGGTGTTGCCAGGTTCTCCACAAGCGGCCGTCGCGGCACATACACCTTGTCCATCAACAACATTACGAAGACCGGTTACACGTTTGATCGGGCTAACAGCGTTCTGAGCAAGACAATCACGAGATAGCGTGCGTAGCTTCGCTTCTTTATCCACAGATTACACAGATTGATTAATAGAATCTTTGTAATCTGTGGATGATTAGTTGACTGCTTTACACCTCCTCCGTAATATCTGTGCTCGGAAGGGGAGTAGGTCGCCCACACACAGGGTCTGGTGAGGCCGTCAATACGGTGCTCTATCGCAAGAGCACCCGGTGCACCAGTAAGAGTCAAACAATACTCAATGACCAAGACCTTTTGCGGCTATCGGTAGCCTGCAGAAGGTTTTTTCTTTTGCGCGCTAACCGTAAACGTTCGGCGTGAAAGGATTGAGTAAATGATTGACCTGTTCCCGTTTGCTGAGTATTGGTGGTTCTACCTGGGCTTCACTGGCTTCGTGCTCTGCCTGCTGGCTGTTGACCTCGGAGTTTTCCATCGCCAGGCGCACGAAGTTTCGTTCCGCGAAGCCGCAACGTGGAGCGCGGTTTGGATCGCGCTCGCGCTTCTCTTCAATTTTCTTCTTTACCAGTATGCGCTGTGGAAGTTTCCGCAAGACCCGCGGCTGATGGCGGTGCCAAATTTTGACCCGTCGAATGCGGCCTGGCGGGTCTCGCTTGAGTTTCTCACCGGTTACATCGTCGAAAAGTCGCTTTCCGTCGACAACATTTTCGTCTTCGTGTTGGTCTTCGGCTACTTTGCGATTCCGGCGAAGTATCAACATCGCGTCCTCTTTTATGGCATCGTGGGCGCCCTCATCTTCCGCGCCATTTTCATTGCGCTCGGCAGTGCCTTGATGCAGTACCACTGGATCGTGGTGGTGTTCGGAGTGTTTCTCATCTTCACCGGGATCAAAATGATGTTTACTCCGGAAAAAGGGGTTGAGCCCGAAAGAAATCCTCTGATACGTCTGTTCCGCCGGTTCGTCCCCATCACTAAGGAACTACACGGTCAACGTTTCTTTCTTAAATTCGACGGCAGGCTGCACGCTACTCCGTTGTTCGTCGCACTGCTTTTTCTGGAAGCCACAGATGTGATCTTTGCAGTGGATTCAGTGCCGGCCATCTTTGCGCTCACGAACGAGCCACTGATCGTGTTCACGTCGAATATCTTTGCGATTCTCGGCTTGCGGGCCTTGTACTTCATGCTCGCGGGCGCGATAGGTAAGTTCCACATGCTGAAATATGGGCTGGCAGTTGTGCTTGTCTTCGTCGGCCTAAAAATGGTCTGGCTTAACAATCTGTACGGTGGCAAGTTCCCTATCAGTCTATCGCTGGGAATTATCACAACAGTTATTGCCGTGTCGGTTGTTGCTTCGTTGTTGTTTCCGAAGTCTGAAGATCAACTGGAGAGCTGAGGGGCGTGAGGCGACCGGTTGCGGAGTTCTCCGCAACTGGTCGCCAATATTCCGCACAATTCCCTGCTAAACCTTCGAAATTCGCGGGGCTCCCCGGAGGCACAAAGTTTGCGGAACTTCGGTTCGATGCAATCACGACTTGTGCAACGAATACTGACTCCGCTTACGGTCGTGCTGCTTTTCAGTGCAAGTGTCGTTGGACAATCCACTGAAACACGCAACACGGAAAACACCCAACTCAACGTCACTGAGAAAAAAGAAGCCAACGAGCAAGCAGCGAAGACTGCTCCGGCGCCACAGACGCCGAGGCAACTGAAGATCGGCAACGTTAATTTCTCCGGGAGCCTGCGCCTGCGCGCCGAAAACTATGGTTGGTGGGAAACGCCGGGTTTTGAGGATGACTATACGTTCGGCGCGGCGGTGCTGCGACTGAGCCTGAGTCAGCAGAAGGAGAAGTTTGACTGGCTGATTGAAGGTGAATTCCCCGTGCTCATCAATCTTCCGGAGCACGCTATCGCTCCCGCGCCGCAGGGTCAATTGGGTCTCGGCGGATCTTACTTCGCTGCCAGCGGCCGTCAGGATGGCAGCGCCGTATTGAAGCAAGCCTTCGTGCGCGTCAAGAGCTTGTTTGGTGATAAGCAGAGCAGCTTGCGTGTCGGTCGTTTTGAGTTCGTCGATGGAACAGAAACAACTCCTGCGGATCCGACCCTCGCTGCGTTGAAGCGCGATTCGATCGCACACCGGCTTCTTGGTAACTTCGGCTTTTCGCATGTAGGTCGCAGCTTCGACGCGGTGCAGTATGTACACAACACGAAGGAGAGCAACTTCACTTTTGTCTGCGGGCGGCCCACCGAAGGCGTGTTTCAACTTCGCGGTATGAAAGAGCTGGACGTTGATTTCTGGTACGGCGCGTATACAAAACCGATTGCTTCCCGGAAAGTCGCCAGCGAGTTCCGCATTCTCGCGCTTCATTACCACGATGGTCGTGGCGCACTGAAAACTGACAATCGATCCGCGACACTGCGACGTGCCGATCACGAGAATATTCGCATTACAACTGTCGGTGGAAACTACATCACGGCATTGAAGACGGCGCACGGTACGATCGATCTACTGGCGTGGGGTGCCGGACAGTTCGGGGATTGGGGCAGTCAGGATCATCGCGCGGGCGCGATCGTTTTTGAAGGCGGCTTCCAGCCTTCAGCGCTCGGCAAATACCAATCGTGGTTTCGCGGCGGTTACTCGCGATCAACCGGCGATGGCAACGCAACCGACGGACGACATACGACGTTCTTTCAAGTTCTGCCCACGCCACGCATTTACGCGCGCTTTCCGTTCTACAACATGATGAACACTGAAGACGTCTACGCGCAGTTTAAGATCAAGCCGCACGCCCGTATCAGCCTTCGCGCAGACGTACATCATCTCCGCTTGAGCAACGCGAATGATCTTTGGTACGCCGGCGGTGGTGCGTTTCAGGAAGGGACGTTTGGTTACGTTGGTCGTCCATCGGGCGGGCGACGAAGTTTGGGAACACTGTTCGATGTCAGCGCTGACGTTACTATCACTCCAACTACAGTATTGACGCTGTACGGCGCAGGTGTTCGCGGCGGCGGCGTTCAATCCTTCATCTATCCGGCGGGTGGCCCAAATCCAACCGCGCGATTCCTGTATGCTGAGTTGAGTAAGCGCTTTTAGGCCGCTGGCGCTTATGGGCACGTGGCTTTGCACAAAAAGTGATTTGGCGCGCTTCACTTCGGCTTCAAAGTCATTTTGGCACGCTTCGCTTCGGCTTCGCCGCCCGATGTGCTTCGGCTTCGCCGCCCGATGTGCTTCGGCTTCGCCGCCCGATGTGAGGCAAGGCTATGCCTTGCCGTTAGCACCCCTCGTAGTAGTGGGCTATGCCCTCGGTTCGGGCTCTGCCCTTAGGACTTATGGGCCATGGCCGAACCGGGGGCTTAGCCCCGAACATTATTTTAAAAGCCTGACGGCAAGGCATAGCCTTGCCTCACATCGGGCGGCGAAGCCGAAGCGAAGCGCGCCAAAATGACTTTTTGTGCAAGGCCATGTAAATTCAATCTTCCACTGATGGCACCGTTCTTGTTCTCGGTGGGTTGCAAGTCCCCAACAGACTTGCCTATCGCTACACTCAACCGACGCCCAATCAAGGTTACGTTCGGAAGATCAAAGAATTTGAGGGGTCAGCGAAAATTTCAAGTCATGACCGAAAACTGTAGGAAAATTTCAAGTTATGACCGACAAGAATTTCATTTAATGAGCGAATTATCCGCGTAAGTTATTGATTCCTTTGATGGGCCAATTCTGACGCATGTGTCATAGTCTTCAGCGAGCGGACTCCTGCGCAGGCGTCTGCAAAATCCCGCAAAGAACTGCGAAACTTTAATACCGCTCTCGCAGTCGCAAGCCGCAGATCGAGTTTTCTTCAATGATTTTGCCGCACTCGGGTGTTTGTTGTTCGGCATGTCCCTTGCTTCTCGAATAACTAGATAAATTAAATTTAGGAGAAACCGATTATGAGAACCGTAGGATTACGCACGGTTGAATTCTGCGCGCCGGTTCTGGTGATAGTTTTGACTTGTGTTTGGCTCGTCGCCTGCTCGAAGACGCCAACTACCCAATTGACCACAGCGCAGCCAACAGCAACCAAGACGCTCGATAACTTGCAAACTGCTTTCAACGGCGAAAGCAACGCGAAGGCGCGTTATCTGGCGTTTGCACAAAAAGCGGAAGCCGAAGGCTACGGGAAGGTCGCCAGCCTGTTCAGGGCCGCCGCTCGCGCCGAAGATATTCATGCCAACAATCACGCGGAAGTGATCCGTAAGCTGGGCGCTACGCCGACTGCCGACGTCAAAACGCCGGAAGTGAAATCGACTGCCGAAAATCTTCAGGCGGCAA
>DASVGE010000351.1:0-14909 GCA_036379695.1 Pyrinomonadaceae bacterium
GCTTTGGCCAATGTCCCGAAGAGCAAGAACAAAGCGGTGCCAAGGCACCGCACTCCAAGGAGGCGCTAGAAGGCTCAGCTACTTTTGGGCTTGAACATTGAACCGCTTCTCCTGTACTATTCGCCCGAACCGAGTTGCGCCGTTACCCCTGGTGCTTGCCCTCTGAGCCTCCTGTCAGTTTCAGATCGTTGACGAATTCCGATGGCTACAGCTACTGACAGACAAAAAACCGCTAAAGAAAATTTTCAAGTTCCCGACTCCGGCGAACGTAAAGTCTCGCTGCTTGTTGTGGAAGACGACGAGAACATCTCGACTGCGATCAGCGAGTACTTCTCGCGTGCAGGGTACAACGTAAGAACCGTCGAGGATGGCTTGAACGGCGTGAAAGCAGCGCTGGACGATCCGCCTGATGCCGTGGTCCTTGACCTGATGCTGCCCAAGATGGACGGCCTCGCAGTGTGCAAGGAGCTCCGCGAGAAGGTCGGCTACCTGCCCATTCTCATGCTCACCGCTAAAGACGACGTAGTCGACAAGGTGCTGGGACTGGAGATGGGCGCCGACGATTACATCACCAAGCCGTTTAGCCTGCGTGAGCTCGAGGCCCGCATCAAGTCTGTACTCCGGCGTACACGAAATGGTCCAACCACGGATGGCATGCGCGATGAAGCGCCCATCGTCCGCGGCAGGCTGAGAATCGACTCAGCGAAGCGCGAGGTAACGATCGGCGACCGGCAGGTTGAGCTGACACCGAAAGAGTTTGATCTGCTGCGCCTGTTTGCGTCGAATCCCGGTCGGGTTTTCCCGCGCAAGTACTTGCTGGAAAAGATATGGGATTACTCGTACGAGGGCTATGACCGGACGATCGACTCACACATCAATCGCCTGCGAGCCAAGATCGAAGAGAACCCTGAGAACCCGCAGATGGTGCTGACGGTCTGGGGCATCGGCTACAAGTTCAGCGACGAACAGTAACGAAAAATAGAACAAGTCAGGAAGAGGGGCTTGCCCCCGCTGTTTTGAGAGCGGGGGCGAGCCCCTCTTCCTGACTTGTTCTATTGTCTGGTCGCTCCCTCCTGCTTAAGCTTCCGTTTAAAAATTGCTGTAATTCTTGAGCAACTTATTGTATTCTTCGCGGCAGCTTGTACAACATATGGGCTCGACGTAGTCACTTCCCCCGGCGATATTTGAAATTTGGAGGAGTCGAGATGAATTCTTTCGTGCGGCGGCTTCTGCCTGCTTTTGTGTTATGGACTGCTATTTTGACAATTGTTGTGCCCGCCCAGGCGCAAGAAGCACTCGTCCCTGCGCGACCCGCGATCACAGTCCTCGACAGCACTAAGGAACAGGATGGCCTGCTCGGTTCCGTGCGTCGAGTCAAAACTGAAACCGCCCGGATCGAGCTTAAAGACGGCCATGCCGTCGAAGGCCCAGCCCAACTGGTCGAGATCACCACCTACGGAATTAAAGGAAATCGAGTTGAAAACACCTCCTACCCCATCGGAGGTGGGCTTGTCGGCAAAGAAGAATACAAGTACGACGAGCGCGGCAATATCACCGAGATGACGGTGCGCGATGACAGTGGCTCGATCGTCAATCGTGAAGCTTATAGCTACGAATTCGATAAGTTTGGTAACTGGACGAAGATGGTTACCAGTCTCGTCGTTTTCGAAAACGGCATACTGAAGCGCGAACCGGTCGAGGTTACCTACCGAACGGTCACTTACTACTTCGACGACACCGTCGCGAAGATCGTTGAAGAACCCAAGCCGGTTGTTGCGCCCGCAGTTCCTGAGACTGCGAGCTCTGAGCTTCAGGAACAGGAAATTCTGGCGCCGGTTCTGTCTTCGGTATCAATAAGCGCGAACGACTCGGTAGGAGAACCGCCACCTCTACTCAAACCTGTAACCACGGATAAGACGGATAGTAAGCCGGTTAACGCGGATCCGATCCTGGATGCGCAGTTTCAATTGGCTCTGGGTCACACTTATCTGAAGGCGCAGAAGGATCGCGAGGCGATAAAGGCTTTCAAGGAGTCGATCAAGCTCAATCCGAACATGGCCGAGCCATACTACGGACTCGGATTCTCAAACTTTCGACTCGGCCGTTTCAGAGACGCCGCCGACGCATTCAAGCGAGCCATCAACCTCCAACCGAGGATGGCCAAAGCGCACTACGGCCTCAGCCTGGCGTATCAGGAACTCAACAATACTTCCGGCGTGCTCGAGGAATACAAGATTCTCGAAACGCTCGACAAAACCCTGGCGAACAAGTTGGCCCAGACGTTCCCACAGTACAACTTTTCGTGCCGGCTCGTGCGAGGCTGCCCCTAGCAGTGTAAGGAGTGTTAATGGAGAATAATCGATTTGTTGTTTTGACCGGACACCTCAGTAACTATCCCTTATCGGATCTGGTCGGCATTCTTCGTCATCAACGCAAGTCAGGCCGGCTGCTGATCGAATATCCCAAAGGCCCAGCGACATTTTTCTTTCAGAACGGCGAGTTGATCGACGCCCGCATGAATGAGCTCACGGGTTTGCAGGCGATCTGCGTGGCGCTGGCCGAACCCGAAGCCTCCTTCAATTTCAATCCGCTGATTTTGAGCCCGCGCCGCTCCATCGATCCTTCTTTGCAACGCGCAGTGTCGGAACTGTTTGGATGTTGGGACGAAAGCGCCCTGCTAATCGAAAGCACTGCAACGCCGCCGCCTCTCGATACACCGGCTGAAACAGCACCCAGAACTCTTTCAGGCCGCCGCTCCGATCTTTTAGCGCTCCCGCCCGGACCATCGTCGTGGGTCCAGAAACGCTCGCTGTCACTCATTGCCGCGGTTGTGATTGTTGTTGGAGTCTCAACCGTGATTGCAGTGACTGGCGGATTCAACAACAACCATCAGGCTGCTACTGCGCCGCTGCCGCAAGTGCAAACTCCCGCGGCGCCAGTTGCAACACAAGCAGAAGCACCAAAGACTTCGCTCAACACAGTCGCGCGTGCAAACCGCAGTGAACGGAAAGAAGAGAAACGAACCAGGCAGGAAGAGAAGAGCGAGGCGCCGGCTGTTGAAGCAAAGGAACCCGAGCAGGTACCGCAATCGATCCGGGTCGTGATGCAGATCGAGAATGGGCGCGTGTTGAAAGCGTCAATCGCCAACCCCAAGCCCGGCATGGATAGTTACGAGGCGCTGGCGCTCCGCATCGCGAGGCAACGTCGTTTTCCCGCGACGACAAGTGGCGCCGAGACGGTAACGATCAGTGTCAACAAATAACCTGAGGTAACCCCGATGCTATTTCTCGAAAGTAAAACCCTCGCTCACACAATCGATGCGGCCGGCCGGACCAGCTTGTTACGAGAACTACAGGATCGAGGCATCGTCCCACTGATGCGTTCCTACCGGCTTCGTTGCTTTGAAGACGTTTTACTCGGCCTGGACCACGTCAACGAGATGGAGGCAACGCTCGCTTCCTCCAACGACTCGACGCTCGCCGAACCGTTTGTGCGCGGCGACCTCTTCTGCTTTCAGGATTACGTACTCTTCCTTGTCTTTGAAGATGACGACAGTTCTATGCGCGCGGGCATAGTCTACGAAGCGCGCACGCCGGAACCGTTCAGAAAGCTCGACTCCTTCTGCCACGAAGTTCGCAGCCTGCTTGCGCAGAACATCATGTTTCTTCCCGAGTGGCAAACAAGCACGCCCGCGATGCCGCAGGGATTCAGAACGTTTGTCGAACGACAGGATGCTGACTCGCTCTACACCAGCATGCGCAAGGAGACGATGAGTAAGCGCATCCTGGCGGCGTCGAAACTGGAAGACGAAAGCGCGCGCGTCTTTTTGCGAACCGCGCGCAACGCGCACCAGGAAGGCTATGCCGCAAAACTTCTGACGGGTCACACCGAATCGCAGCACGTTCCGATTCAACGGCTCGAGGACGCCGGACTCGTCGAGCGCGAAGTGCAGATCAGTTGTCGTAAGACTGGTCACGCGCTGTTTCGTTTGCCGAATCCGCATGCGCTCGCGGTTGTGACGGTGAGTGACGCGACGTGCAGCGAGTGTGGCGCGCCCGTGGCCGACGAGAACGTCGAGGAAGTGATCGCGCCGACTCAGCTGGCGTCGTCGTTGCTTGAAGATGGCTCGTGGCTGGTGAGCAGGATCCACTTTTTGCTGCGTGAGATGGGTGTGCCCGAGCGCGAGATTGCGGTTGGACCAGCGGAAGGAACCGGCTACGGGCAGTTGATGGCGAACATCTGTGGCGAGTCGTTTTTGATAGTCACTCGGGATGGCGATCTGACGCCGGCGTTTGCTCGTTGGGCTATCGATCTCGAGATCGAGACGGAAGCTTCGCACCTCGTGATCGTCGCGACTGGTCGGGTTCATAAAGAAGCGGGAGTGTTGTTGCAGAATCATTCGAGACGTCGCGTCAGTGGTGGGCAGGATTTTGAAATGATCGTTGCCGATGATGCGGCGACGGCTGGTCGAGAGTTGGAAGCCGCGCTCGAACGTGTGTCGCGGCGAGTGGTTGCGGAACAGCTCTGCGTGTTGGACGGCAGTATTGGTTTCTCGGTGAGCCGGCTGGTGCTGACGAAGTTTCAATTGCAGCGCACCAGGGCGCCGAAGGAAGCGGAAGTCGTGACTGAACCCGAACCTGAGTTCGAACCACCCAGCGCGCCGCTGACGCTGGCCGCACATGCGGAGTTTAACGTTTGAAGCCCGCCAGGAAAGTGCCTGCGCGCCGCGCGGAAGACGAGCGCTGGAGCAGGGACATTGCTACCCTACGACAGGCCGCGCAGGAGTTGGCGCACCGTCGCAAGCGACAGACGCTGCGGCTCGCGAACAGTCCGTTTGAACAGATCGCAGAATTGCTGGACGACGTGTCAGCCGAAGTGCGACAGAAAGCCGTCCGTGATCTTTACCGGATGGATCCCGATCAGGCTGCAACGCTCGTGAACGACGCGTTGCGCGAGGGATCGCCTGAAGAACGGCGGCGCATCGGTAGCGCGCTGGCCGATTCCGGTTTGCTCTACGAAGCCATTGACGACCTGATGGCCGAGAACCACGACAACTGCTACAGCGCCTTTTCGTTGTTGTTTCTGGTTGCGAAAGCCGGCGTGGTCGAGCCGCTCAGCACCGTGATCGAGAAACATCCCAGTCTCGATCTGAGTCTCGCCGTCATCAGGTTGCTCGCCTCGAGCGGCGAACCCGAAGTCGCTTCGACTTTGCAACGTTTAGCCTCTAACAGTTCACTCGCCCCCGAACTGCAATTGGCCGCCGCAGAAGCCGTGACTCAACTCACCACTTAGCCACAAAAAAGCACAAAAAAGAATTAGCCACAAAAAGGCACATAAGGCACAAAATAATTGAGCGAGCTTCGCTGATTTTATTTGACCAACCTGCGCTGATTTATTCGAGGAGCTTCGCTGATTTATTTATGTGCCTTATGTGCCTTTTTGTGGCTACTTTTTCCTTTGCTCCTTTTTGTGCTTTTTTGTGGCCACTATTACTATTCAACTGATGCGTTTCAAACTTCAATCGGAATACAAACCCAAGGGTGATCAGCCGGCGGCGATCGAGGCGCTGGTCAGAGGTCTGACGGACGGCGCCAAAGATCAGGTGCTTCTAGGAATCACCGGCAGCGGCAAAACGTTCACGATTGCCAGCGTCATCGAACGCGTGCAGCGCTCGACGCTCGTGCTGGCGCACAACAAAACACTCGCCGCGCAACTGTTTCAGGAATTTCGCACGCTCTTTCCCGAGAACGCGGTCGAATATTTCGTCTCCTACTACGACTACTACCAACCCGAAGCGTACGTTCCCGCCGCCGACGTTTACATCGAGAAAGAAGCGATCGTTAACGAAGAGATCGATCGCTTGCGGATGTCGGCGACGCGAGCGCTCTTCGAACGCCGCGACGTGATCGTGGTCGCCAGCGTCTCGTGTATTTACGGTCTGGGCGATCCGGACGCGTATTACGGTTTGCTGTTCTTCGTCGAGCCCGGCGGTCGCATGTCGCGCGATGTGTTATTGCAGCGACTGGTCGAGTTGCAATACGAGCGTTCAGACATCAACTTCAACCGCGGCACGTTTCGCGTGCGCGGCGACGTCGTCGAGATCTATCCGAGTTACCAGGACCAGGCGTATCGCATCGAGTTGTGGGGCGACGAGATCGACTCGGTCTCCACCATCGATCCGCTGCTCGGCGAAGTAATCGAGAAGCACACGTCGCGCGTGCCGATCTATCCGAAGACGCACTACGTGATGTCGCGGCCCACTATCAAGCGAGCGATCAAGACGATTCGCGAAGAGCTCGAGTGGTGGGAGCCGAAGTTGATCCAGGAGGGAAAGCTGGTGGAAGCGCAACGACTACACCAGCGCACGATGTTTGATCTCGAAATGATCAAGGAGATGGGGTTCTGCCGCGGTATCGAAAACTATTCGCGGCATTTAACCGGGAAGAACCCGGGCGAGCCGCCGCCGACGTTGCTCGATTATTTGCCGCGCGACACGTTGATCATCATCGACGAGTCGCACCAGTCAGTGCCGCAGGTGCGCGGGATGTTTGAAGGCGATCAGTCGCGCAAGCGGACGCTGGTGGAGTATGGGTTTCGTTTGCCGTCGGCGCTGGACAACAGGCCGCTCAACTTTAAGGAGTTCGAGTCGCGTATCGGGCAGACGATTTACGTGTCGGCCACGCCTGGACCATACGAACTGACGAAAGCGAGCGGGGAAGTGATCGAGCAGATCATTCGCCCGACGGGATTGATGGATCCGGAAGTAGAAGTGCATCCGGTGAAGGGCCAGATCGATCACTTGCTGGAGGAATGCCGCCAGCGCGCCGAGCGACACGAGCGTGTGCTCGTGACGACGTTGACGAAGCGGATGGCGGAAGATTTGACGGAATATTTCACTGAAGTTGGGGTTCGGGTTCGCTACCTGCATTCGGATATCGAGACGTTGGAACGGATCAAGATCCTGCGCGACTTGCGGCGCGGTGAGTTTGACGTGCTCGTCGGGATCAACCTGTTGCGTGAAGGACTCGATCTGCCGGAAGTGTCGCTGGTGGCGATTCTCGATGCCGACAAGGAAGGTTTTCTACGTTCCGAGCAGTCGTTGATTCAGACGATTGGACGTGCGGCTCGCAACGCGCGAGGGAAGGCGATCCTGTACGCCGATCGAATCACCGAATCGATGAAGCGGGCACTCGAGGAGACTTCGCGGCGGCGGGCGATACAGGAAGTATACAACCGCGAGAACGGCATCACGCCGCAGACGATCGTGAAGCCGATCGAAGCGACGTTGATTACGGCGTCGGAGGCGGATTACTTCAAAGTGCCTTCCGAGGCTGAAGAAATTGAGGACTATTCACCGGCGAACATTGAAGCGACGATTGCGCGGTTCGAAGTGGAGATGCGTGCGGCGGCGAAGCGGTTTGAGTTTGAGAGGGCGGCGGAGCTGCGGGATCGCATCAAGGTGTTGCGCGAACGTGAGCTGCAAGTGATGTGATCCACAGATTACACAGATTTTCCGAACGATGTGTGTAATCTGTGGATGGGTTTCGATGCAAACAAAGAACAATCCCGAAGAGATCCAATCGTTTTTGTCGGACGCGAGTTTCATTCGCGATGGGTTTGCCGAGCGCGTGGTGTTGCCGGAGAGTGTTGCGGAGGTTTCGGAGATCCTGTCAGGTGCAAATCGTGATGGGATTCCGGTGACGGTGTCGGGAGCGGGGACGGGTACGGTTGGCGGGCGCGTGGCTTTTGGTGGAATCGTTCTCGCAACTGACAAGCTCAATCGGATCAAGAGTATTGTTCACGAAGAACACGGCGGGTTTGCGGTGGTCGAGGCTGGGGTGATCTTGTCTGATCTACAGCGCGCGGTGGACCATGAAGGGTTGCTTTATCCACCAGATCCGACCGAGCGCGGTTGCTTCGTTGGCGGGACTGTCGCGACCAACGCTTCCGGCGCGCGGACATTTAAATATGGTCCAACTCGGAATTACGTCCGTGCCTTGAAGGTCGTGCTTGCTTCGGGCGAGGTACTCGATCTGCGCCGCGGCGTCGTTCGTGTTGATGCTGACGGACGAATGCGCCTCGGCAGTGTTGACGTGCAGTTGCCGAGTTATCGCCTGCCGAGAACGCGCAAGAACGCGTCGGGCTATTTCGTAGCGCCGGAGATGGACGCGATCGATCTCTTTATCGGTAGTGAAGGTACGCTCGGCGTGATCTGTGAAGTTGAAGTGCGATTGTTGCCGAAGCCGGAGGGTCTGTTGAGTGGCGTCGTGTTTTTTGCTGACGAAGCAGACGTGCTTGCGGTCGTAAGCGACGTCCGAGCACATGGCGATGCGCGGGCGCTCGAGTTTTTCGATCGGGAGTCGTTGAATTTTTTGCGCCAGAAGTATCCAACTATTCCTGAGGAGGCAATCGGAGCGATATTTTTCGAGCAGGAGACGACTGAAGCCACCGAAGAGGCGGTGCTGAACTCGTGGCAGGAACTGTTGGACCAGCATCACGCCCTCGCTGATTCGTGGTTTGCGACGAACGAGCAGGACCAGGCGAAGTTGCGCGAGTTTCGACATCAACTGCCCGTGCTGATGAACGAATGGTTTGCGCGCTACCGGCAGCGAAAAGTCTCAACGGACATGGCGGTGCCCGACGAAGCCTTCCCCGGGCTGTTTCGTTTATATAAGGAGACTTTGCAGTCGAGCGGAATGCGCTACACGATCTTCGGACACATCGGCGACAACCACGTCCACGTCAACATCCTGCCACGCGACGATGACGAGGGCGCCCGCGCGCGCGAGTTGTACGTTCAGTTTCTCGAGTACGCTGCGTCCGTAGGTGGCACGCTCTCGGCGGAGCACGGCGTTGGCAAACTCAAACGCGACTATCTCCACTTCTTCTACAACGACCAGCAACTGCGGGAGATGGCGGCATTGAAAACAGCTTTCGATCCAAACGGTATCTTAGGACGTGACAACATTTTCTCTGAAGAACTACTCATTCAGGTAAGATAAGCCTGGTTTTTATTTTGTAACTTTTGTGCCATTTTGTGGCTATGCTTCGTTTCACAACAGCCGGAGAGTCGCACGGACGATCGTTGATCGCGATCGTCGAAGGTTTGCCTGCGGGATTGCCTGTCGATCAGGAATTGATCGATAACGAGTTGCGGCGGCGCCAGCTTGGTTACGGGCGTGGTGGGCGCATGAAGATCGAGCGCGACCACGCTGAGATACTGACGGGCGTCAGGCATGGGCTTACGCTGGGCTCGCCACTCACATTATTAATCGAGAACAAAGATTGGCCCAACTGGACTGACGTCATGGCCGCCGAGCCGCGTGAAATCGAGCCGGAGAAATCGCGTCGCCTGAAACGCCCGCGTCCGGGTCATGCAGATCTGCCGGGCGGGTTGAAGTATGACGTTCGCGATCTGCGCAACATCCTCGAACGTGCTTCAGCTCGCGAGACTACGGCGCGCGTTGCGTGTGGCGCGCTCGCGAAACAGTTGCTCGCGGCTTTTGGCGTTGAAGTTCGCAGTCACGTGATTCAACTCGGCGGCATTCCCGGCACGCCGCTCGAACTGACTTGGGAGCAGATTGCCGCTATCCCGGATGATGCTCCTTTGCACTGTGCTGACGACGACGCACAGCAAAGAATGATCGAGCTCATCGACGAAACGCGGAAGAAGGGCGACACGCTGGGCGGCATTTTTGAAGTTGCGACACGCGGAGTCGTTCCCGGACTGGGTTCGCACACGTCCTGGGATCTGAAGCTCGATGGGCTGCTCGCGCAGGCAGTGATGTCGATACCCGCGGTGAAGGCCGTCGCGATCGGAGCGGGCGCGGAAGCGAGCAGTTTGCCGGGTTCGGAAGTCCACGACGAGATCGCATACAACAATGAGACGCGTGAGTTTATTCGCGAGACAAACCGCGCCGGTGGTCTCGAGGGCGGGATCACAAACGGCGAACAGATCCGCATACGCGGTCATCTAAAGCCGCTCTCGACCCTGCGCCGCGCGCTTCGTTCAGTCGACATCGACACGAAGGAAGAAGAAGCCGCTGCGTTTGAGCGGTCTGATGTGACGGCGGTTCCGGCGGCGGGAGTCATCGGAGAGTCGATGGTGGCGCTGGTACTTGCCGGCGCGATGCGCGAGAAGTTTGGTGGCGACAGTCTCGGCGAGATGAAACGCAACTTCGAGGGATATCGCGAACAGCTAAGAGGGTATTAGCCACAAAAAAGCACAGAGAAGAAGTGGCCACAAAAAGGCACGAAAGGCACATAAAAAGACAGCGGCCATCAAAGAGAGCTACTTAGGAATTGGTAATGTTTTCTTTTTCTATTTTGTGCCTTTTATGCCTTTTTGCTGCTAAGTTCGATTTTTGTGCTTCTTTGTGGCTTAGCGTAGAATCACGTCCATGGCTTTATTGGAAATAGTTAAATGGCCGGCGCCGGTGCTCGATACACCGGCCGATCCGGTGACCGAGTTTGACGCGGATCTCGCGAAGCTCGTCAGCAATATGTTTGAGACGATGTACGCCGCGCCCGGTGTGGGGCTGGCGGCGGTGCAGGTTGGTGTCCCGAAGAGACTGTTTGTGATGGACTGCTCCGGTGGCAAGGATCCTCGGCAGCGCGTAACGCTTATCAATCCCGAGGTGCTGCGAGTCGAAGGCACGCAGAATGGCGAAGAAGGCTGTTTGTCGTTCCCGGGAATCTTCACTCCGGTTGAACGAAACCTGCGAGCGATTGTGCGCGCGCAGGATCTGAAAGGTGAATGGTTCGAGATCGACGGCATGGAACTGACCGCGCGCTGCATGCTTCACGAAACGGATCACTGCGATGGAATCGTTTTTATCGACAAGATGAGCACGCTCAAACGCGAGATCGTCAAGCGCAAGATCAAGAAACTGCAAAAAGCAGGAAAATGGGAATAATGTAAGCCGCAGATTTACGCGGATGAACGCAGATCGGATTTGCGTTTATCCGCGTAAATCTGCGGCTTAAATACAGGAGCTAAACATGCCAGCAGAATTTCGTAACGAACCGTTTACAGATTTCAGCAAAGAAGAGAACGCGCAGGCGATGCGCGCGGCGCTCGAGAAAGTTAAGGGTGAGCTCGGGCGCGAGTATCCGCTCGTCATCGGCGGCGAACGAATTACCACCGGGAACACGCTCGACAGTATCAATCCCGCTAATCGCACACAGGTAGTCGGACGCTTCAACAAAGCCACGAAAGAACTCGCCAATCGCGCCGTTGAAGAAGCCGCGAAAGCATTCGAGACCTGGAAGAACACGCCGCCGGCCGATCGCGCCGCTTTGCTGTTTCGCGTCGCCGCTATCATGCGCGAACGTAAACACGAGTTGTCAGCGTGGATGATATACGAAGTGGCGAAGACGTGGCCCGAAGCAGATGGCGACACCGCGGAAGCGATCGATTTTTGCGAGTTCTACGCGCGCGAGATGCTTCGTTACGGCGGTGAACAGCCGCTCGTTCATATTCCCGGTGAGCAAAACCACCTCGAATACGTGCCGCTCGGTGTGGGCGCAGTCATTCCACCGTGGAACTTTCCGCTCGCGATCATGGCCGGCATGACCGTCGCTTCGGTCGTGACCGGCAACACTGTCGTGCTGAAGCCGTCGTCAGATGCGCCGACGATCGCGTTCAAGTTCTTCGAGATCCTCGAAGAAGCCGGACTGCCTGCGGGTGTGGTTAACTTCATGACCGGATCGGGCGCGGAAGTGGGCGACGTGGTGGTGGACCATCCGAAGACGCGTTACGTTGCGTTTACGGGATCGAAAGAAATCGGGCTCAGAATCAACGAGCGTGCCGCGAAGGTTCACGAAGGCCAGATCTGGATCAAACGCGTGGTGGCGGAGATGGGCGGCAAAGACGCGATCATCGTTGCCGACGATGCCGATCTCGAAGAGGCCGCGACGGGCGTGGTGCAGTCTGCGTTTGGATTTCAGGGTCAGAAGTGTTCTGCGTGTTCGCGCGCGATCATCGATGCGCGTGTGTACGACACGATGGTCGACAAGATCGTCGAGCGAACGGCGAAGCTCAAGCTTGCCGATCCGAGCGAGCCGGCGACTAACTTGAGCGCGGTTATCAACGAGAAAGCGTTCAAGACAATCAACTCCTACATCGAAAAAGGAAAGAGTGAAGGCGGGCGTGTCGTGGCCGGCGGTGGCTCGGATGGCGAGCAGGGGTTTTTCATCGAGCCCACGGTGATTGCAGACGTGAAACCGGGCGCCACGATCGAGCAGGAAGAGATCTTTGGACCGGTGCTGGCCGTCATCAGGGCTGAGAATTACGACGACGCGCTGAAGATCGCGAACGATACCGAGTTTGGTTTGACGGGCGCGGTTTACAGTACGGACGAAGCCAAGTTGGAACGCGCGCGCAGAGAGTTTCACGTCGGGAATCTTTATTTGAATCGCAAGTGCACGGGCGCGCTGGTCGGTGTGCATCCGTTTGGCGGCTTCAACATGTCGGGAACGGATTCGAAGGCTGGTGGACGCGACTACCTGCTGTTGTTCCTGCAAGCGAAGGTGTCGGCGGAGCGCGTCGGGGCCACTACTAAGCGAGCCGAAGCAGGAACGGCCACGGATTAGCACAAAGAAGTTCAGCCACAAAAAGGCACAAAAAGCACAAAAGAAATTTTTGAGCCTTTTGTGCCTTTTTGTGGCTAATAAATGATGCGAATTGTTTTCATGGGCACGCCTGAGGCTGCCGTGCCAACCTTACGGCAGTGCGTTGCTGACGGTCACGAAGTGGTGGCCGTTTGGACGCAACCGGATAAGCCTGCCGGACGCGGTAACAAAGTAACTTTCTCTCCAGTCAAAGAGTTTGCGCTTTCTCACGGCCTCCCGGTCTTTCAACCCGCTCGCATCAAGACAACAGAGGCGAAGGAGTTGTTTGCCTCGCACGGTGCTGAGGTGGCCGTGGTTGTCGCTTACGGGCGGATTCTCCCGGACGAGTTTTTAAGGGCTCCGCGACGTGGTTGCATCAATGTTCACTTCTCGCTGTTGCCGTTGTACCGTGGCGCGGCGCCGGCGAACTGGGCCATCGTCAATGGTGAAAAGCAAACGGGCGTGACGACGATGTTCATCGAGCCCACGCTCGACACCGGTCCGATTCTCCTGCAAAGCAAGACTGAAATCGGTGCGACCGAGACGGCGCCGGAGTTGATGGAGCGTCTCGCGGAGATTGGCGCGGGATTGCTTGGTGAAACTCTGGCGCGTTTGCATGAGCTAACGCCGCGTCCGCAACACGATCGCGACGCGACCTTTGCGCCGATACTGGAGAAAGAGGACGGGCTGATCAATTGGTCACGTAGTGCCGTCGAGATCGAGCGACGTGTGCGTGGTTTTCAGCCGTGGCCCAATGCTTACACCAGTTTCAATTCAAAAGGATTGACGATTTGGCGCGCGCAACCGGTTAGCGCGACGAATTCCGCGGCCCCGGGTGAAGCGGTTGTGGCTCACGGAGACGAACTGCTGGTGAGTTGTGGCGAGGAAACAGCGTTGCGCTTGATCGAAGTTCAGCCTGAAGCGCGCAAACGAATCCCGGTGCGCGATTTCATCAACGGCATGCGTGTGAAAGTTGGCGATCGCTTTGGCTAAAGAGATCTCACCGGCGCGCCTGACCGCATTCAATATCCTGCAACAAGTCGAGACGGGCGCTTTCTCTTCAGTTCTTCTGGCCGCAGAAGAACCTCATCTGCAACCTGCGGATCGAGCCCTGTGTCACGAGCTGGTGCTGGGCGTGCTGCGCCGGCAGTTATTTCTCGACAAGATCATCGAACACTTTTCGAAGCGCCGCATCGCGAGTCTTGATCCGGCAGTGCGCATCGCGCTGCGACTCGGTTTGTACCAGCTTCGTTTTCTCACGCGCATTCCGGCCTCAGCCGCTGTTAATGAATCTGTCAGTCTGGTTCGTGTCGCGCGTCTGAGTTCGGCGACGGTGTTTGTAAATGCGCTGCTTCGTCGAGCGACACGTGAAGCGGAGTATGAACCGGGGAAGGAAGTCTTAGATCCGCTCGAGAGAATTGCAATACAGACGTCGCATCCGAGTTGGTTGATCGATCGTTGGATCAGATCGTTTGGTGAAGCTGAAGCGGAAGCGTTTGCGCACGCGAACAATGTCGTGCCACCGACGGCGTTTCGAGTTGTTTTGACTAAAGCGAACGAATCTAAGGTGTTAACAAAACTAAGCACTGCTGGAGCCACGCTGCAACGTTCGGATGTCGCCGAAGGTGCGTGGCGTGTTTCCGGAGCGACGTCGCTGCTGCGCGAGTTGAGCGCCGCGGGCGAGATCTATTTGCAGGATGAAGCTTCACAACTCGTTGCCCAAATCGTAGACGCAAAGCCGGGTGAACGAGTGCTCGATCTTTGTGCCGCTCCGGGGGGAAAGACGACGCAGATGGCGGATCGTGGTGCGCTGATCGTTGCGGGCGATCTCTCCGCACAACGAATGGCCACGATCGTCGCGACAATGCGACTTCACGAACTCCAGAGCATCGACCCCGTGCTTCTGGATGCGACTGAGCATTTGCCGTTCAAACCACACAGCTTCGACAAAGTGCTCGTCGATGCGCCGTGTTCAGGTACGGGTACCTTGCGGCGCAATCCGGAGATTCGCTGGCGTCTCTCGCCGGCTGACTTCCAATCACTCGCAGAACAACAAAAGCAGATCCTGAGAAACGCTATCGAGATGGTAAAACCCGGTGGCAGTCTGATCTATTCGACCTGCTCGGTGGAATACGACGAGAACGAGCAGGTGATTCAGGACGTGCTCGCGAGCGACCATCGTTTCCGGCCACTCAAAACAATCCGAACCTGGCCACACCGCGAAGGAAGTGACGGGTTCTTTATTACGGTCTTCGAATTTGGGTCGTTGTAGGGAGAACAAGTCAGGAAGAGGGGCT
>DASVGE010000352.1:0-7978 GCA_036379695.1 Pyrinomonadaceae bacterium
AACGTAAGCAGCTCTACATTGGCTAACGACACCTTGATGTCGCCTGCTATCACCAGTCCTTTGTCAAGAATACGGTCGAGTACATCAACCAGGCCCGGGGGACGGGCCGTTATCAGGGTAGACCGCTCGCTGGACACTTTCGCCCTCCAGTATCAGGGGGCGGCTTTACTCAAAAAGCTCAATGACCGCCACCATCGTTTGAATCCTGCCGCACAGGCTGCGGTACTGCTAAATCAAGCGACCGATGGGACCAAGATCGAGATTGAGGTCTTCATCAGCTAACCCGAATTGCGTTTTTAATTCCTGAAGCTTGGCTTCCAACCGCATGAGCGCCAAACCCAGTTCCTCGATCTGTTCAGGTGAGAGATCCCCGCCTTCCATGCGGCGAACCGCCTGTTTTTCCAACAGACGGCGGATGAACTCGATCAAAGTAAGTACCAGCTTTGCCAGACCCTGTTCGACGCTCTGCGAGTCGATATTGATCCGCGATGGCAGGGTGTCTGTGACGCAACGGAGTTGCTCCACAAACTCCTCCACGTGCGAAGTTTCAGTCTCCGGCTCAGCCGTCAGGGGATTTTCGGGGGAAAGCTCCATCAGCTTACTCCGAACTGTGATTTAAACTCAAGCTCAATGTTTACAAAACTATACGGGGGCCACGGGCCGCTCAGACGAATCTTCAAATCGGGCCGCTTATTGCGGATTTCTTGCACATTTTCCCGATATCTCGCGGTGTTGGCTCTTTCGATCAGATGGAAAACAGCGGCCAACACTGCCGTTTTCGATGGTTGTAGTTCGATCTGTTCGTCCCGAAGCAAGTCACCGAGCTCCTTGTGCAGCAGGTTGGATAACTCGGTTTTCTCGGCGACTTGTCGCTCATCGCCAAGGAGTTCACGGCGCTTCTTTTCAAGGAAAGTAGTTCCCGGACCGCGATCCTCTTCAGGTAGCGGGCCGGCAGCCGGCTTTGTATATTGCCAGATGATCTTCAGGTCCATCTGTACGCAACCACGCACGTGCGCGAGGCTTTTTTTCAGCGCGGGCTTGTAAGTCGCGACGTAATGCCGGAGCTGCTGCTCGCTTACCACCGACCCGAATCGAAATGGTAACAAGGTTCTTCGATCAAAAACGCTGCGCACCACCGTGTCATGAGCGACAGCAGACTCCTTAGTCAACGGGAAGGCGTCCGACTCACCATCGCTAACCAGTACTCCAAACTCGTCTATCTTCAACAACCGCACTGCCGCCCCGTCAATGCCGCGGACTGGCACGTCAAGCGTATCGAGGTCTTCGACGAGGCAGTACGCGTAGAGCTTCATTCCGCGATTGTTTCCGTTTGCCGCTTGCGCAAAAGGTCCTGCGCCGTTTCGACGGAGCTGACCATTACGTTCAGGCCCAGGAAGATCAGGTCGATGTCGGCCACGGAGATCGTGATTTCTCCGGCGATTACGAGTCCGCGATTGAGAACGTGATCGAGTGTTTCGAGCAGGGAGACATCGGAGTTCTCCCATTCTTCGCTGACGATGATTTGATCGAAAGGTGAACTCATACTGGATTAACGAAGTTGTAAACAGGCCATGGCCCGGTCAGTTCCAAACGAACGCCCGCGGCTTGATTCTCCTGCGCGAGACGTTCGGCTGCGTCACGAAATTCTTCAAAACCCGATCGCTTCACCAGAAACGCAAACTTGGCTTTCAGCTCCCCGTGCTCGGTTGTTTCGACTTTCAGAATGCGCAAGCGACGGCTGTCGTCGGTCTGTTCTCTGAGTTTGGCTTCAATCTGATCGACGATGCGATTGACCGCCGCGCGTGCTTCGTCAACACGTAACGCGTCGATCTTCTTCTGCATTAAGTACGACTGACCGGGAGACGCCTGCTGCGCCTGCTCCGCCAGCTCGCGCAAGACAGGACTGACTGAGGTGATGCTCGACAGCAACACCGCGCGATCGCAGTAAACATTCACGCCCCACTCTTCGCGCCCGCGCAAATGCTCGATGATCTCTTCGAGCTCCCGGCTCTTGTCGGTAAGCATTTGCTCGATGCCATTGCGTTCTAGATAGATCGTGCCGAAGCGCAAAGGGATGACGCTGGCTCGTTTGGCGACGTATTCAACGACGGTTTCGTGACGCATGGCACGGATCGCGGTCCACGTCGCATCGGTCAGGTGTTCAGCAAGGCTCTCTTCGTTGTACGTCTCACGTGGAACCTGGCTCACGAGTGCCGCAAGCGTGTTAACCGGAATCCACTCGAGCTTCGCGTCGTCCTCGATAGCAACCGGTAACGATTCCGCCGGTAACTGTCCGACAGTCGCATTCTCGGCAATGCAGTAGACGTAATAGGCAGGAGCGTTCATTCGATCATATTTAGCCACAAAAAGGCACAAAAAGCACAAAATGAGCTTTTATTGAATTGTGCCTTCTTTTTGTGTCTTTTGTGCCTTTCTGTGGCTGACTTTTTCCCAGGCATTAAAGTGCTCGCTTAGATCCTTCGGGCCTCTGATCTCGTGTGGCTGCTGTGGCGCGACGAAGATCTCTACTGAGCGACGTTGAAACTTCTTCTGAAACTCAGCGATGACCTGGTCCTGAGCCTTGCGCCGCGCTTTACAAAATTTGCATGCCTCAACCGGGGCAACACCATTGATCAGGAGTTTACTCATCGGCACGTTCATTTTTTCAAGTGACTTCGCGAGGTCCGTCGTCTCCTCAAGACTCATGCGCTCGGGAATGGCCACGCCAACAAACTCGCAACGCTCCGCATCCACCAGCAGCGCCAGCACCTTCTTAATACTTTTCGACAACGCCACCAACTCTTCCGCCACCTGATTGGCGCGCAGCACGTCTTTGTACTTCAACAGCAACTTCATGAACGTCCGGATCCAGGAGAGCGCAACCTGCGGCAGTTCCAGAAAGCGTATCAGGTGTCCGGTTGGCGCCGTGTCGAGGACGATCGTGTGATAGCGTTCCTCGTCGAGCAAGTCGCTGATCGTTCCGAGCGCCGCGATCTCATCTATGCCCGGTGGAGTCAGTTCCACCAGCTCACGCATCGCCTCTCGATCAAATTTTATCTCCATTCGCGATCCGCCTGCGAGGGAGTCAAACAACTCATCAGTCCACGATCGATAGCGTTGTTTTAATTCCTCAAACCACTTTCCCGGATCGATCTCCATCCCATCGAGATTCTTGTGACCACCGACGCCGCTCTTAAACTCGCCGATCTCTTCGTCAAAACTGTCCGACAACGAATGTGCAGGATCCGTCGAGAACACCAACAACTTCTCTTTCGGATTGGTGCGCGCAAGAGCCAGTGCGAATGCGGCCGCAGCCGTCGTCTTGCCAACACCTCCCTTCCCTCCAAAGATCACGATCTTCCGCGGCTCTAACGGAAACGAAGACCTGGCCACGGATGAGACGGATTTGGAAACCGGATTTATCCGTGTCATCCGTGGCTTCGTGTCATCTTCCCAGATCGACTTGCCGAGTTTTTTCAAATCGTCCATGCCGCGTACTTCTTTCGGCTGCAACGGAACGTAGTGCGGCCGCAACTCGCCAAACAACGTCGCAATCTGCTTGAGCCAGGGTTGCTGGCTGCGTACACGCGCGCGGCAATACTCGCAGTCGTCATGTTCCTGCTCGACACGATTGACAATCAGATCTCGTACCGGCACACCCTCGTCGCGCAATAGATCAAGATATCGCTCTGTTTCGCGCACGCTCATTGCTTCTGGAATCGTCACGAGCGTAAAACTCGTCTGCTCTTTATCGTGCAACAGGTTGCGCACTGACTCGATTCTTTGACTGAGGTCGCGCAGAAACAGATCGACTTCATCGGCAACCGGTTTGCGACGTGCAAAGTGCGCCAGGATGTAACGATGCTTGTCGCCCATCAAATCGAGCGCCTTCACCATCCGCGCAAACACTTCCGGCAAGCGCAACAAACGAGACGTGTGCCCCGACGGTGCAGTGTCGATCACGATATGCGCATACTTGCCCTCGCGATCCAACTCGCTCAACTCAAACAACGACATCACTTCATCCAACCCGGGCAGCGACAGACTCAGCAACTCCTTGATGTCTTCTTCGTCGAGCAGCGTCCCTCGCTCCGCAATCTCCGCGAGCACCTTCCCGTGCGCCTCGCGAAATCTCTCCAGCGCGAGACTCGCATCCATCTCGTATGCAAACAGACGCGCCCCGCGACTTTGTTTCACCTCAACCAAACGATTGCCGATTTTTACGTCGAGACTATCGGATAAAGAGTGTGCCGGATCAGTCGAGAACAGCAGGATCGACTCGTCTTGCTTTAGCTTGTTGAGGAGGTAAAGGGCGGTAGCTGAGGCGGCGGTAGTCTTTCCGACCCCACCCTTGCCACCAAAGAAAAGATAACGTGAGTTCAACCTTACTCGCGCGGTTCGCCCTGCTCGTCGCCTCCGACTTCAATCACGAAACTCGACGAGTCGGCGGTATGGACCACCTGGTGCATCAGATCGAGCTGTCGCATCTTGATCGCTCGCAGGCGCGCAAACAGCTCGGCTTCGCGTTCCTGGAATTCCTCTTCCGAGATCTCATCCAACTCGCGGCGCATCTCGAGCTCGAGCAACTGCTCTTTGATCACGGTGTCGTCGTTCAGTTCCTGGTCGGCCATCTTCTGAATCTGGCCGAGAATGAACTTGAAGCCGTTGACCGGCGCCAGTAGTAAGTCGTCAATTAGAAACATTTGATAACTGCCGCACCGGTTCTTCAGTGACACCTTCTCCACGTTCGAGAGGAGCGCCACCCTCGCCACGCTCGAGCTTCAGACGAATGTGAACGAAATTGTACGGCGGCCACGGACCAGTGTACTTGAACGATAGCTTACCTTCGTACTTCGAAGCGATCTCTTTCACTTTCTGATCAAACTCCGCTTCACGATCGCGTTCAATCAGAAACGCGGCATTCATGATCATGCGGTCACCGATAGGCTTGTTGGCGCGCGACGCGACCGCTGTGTCGCGCAAGTGCGAATAAACCTCGCGAATATACGCATCTGCCTGGTCAGTCAACGCCGTTTCGATCAGGCGTCCGAGCTGCATGCGCGCGAAATAGGTCGAACCGGTAGTCCGCGAAGTGATCTGTTCCTTGAGATGGCGGATCTCGTCGTCCAAATCTTCCAGCTCGGCGGTCACCTTGTCGCGATCCCAGTTCACCTTCAAGCCGAATTCCACCTTGCCTTCCATCTTCGCCAGCACGTCACGCAGCGCGTCGTAAGTGCCGCGAATCAGTTCGACAATGTCCTCTTCCGTACGGAACAGCGCGCCGAACGCCATCGGCAGCACCGTAAACTCGCGCATCACGGCTTCATTCACTTGCTCGTGTGTAAACACGTTTTCGCGCGTTGGGTCGTAAACGACTAGCGGAGTATTTGAAACTACCGCAGCGAGGCCCTTGTGATGAACTGTATAAACCTCGTCCTTGCGCGCGCCAATGCCCATCGGCCCGAACGAACGCGGTTCGGAAGTCTCGATGATGCAGTAGACGTACTTGCCTTCAGGGACGGTTTCGACAACGGGGGATTGTTCTACTTCTCGACTCATTTTTATTTACCCGGGTGGATGGCCGCGAGATGGGATTCGAATTACGCTACGGATGATAATCAGTTTGTCTCGATCTGTACAAGCCTTATTGACCTGATTCAAAACATAACTCAGCACCGGGATCGAAAACCGGATGGTTGTGATGCAGGACGCGCGCGCATTCGCGCGTTTTTTTGCGCCGCTTGGTAAATAGCGGGTTGGCATGGACGTTGCTCGTTTACAGGGGGCTTCGGTAGTTGGGTCCAAAGGGTATTCGGAAAGTATCAAGAAGGAGATTTCGACATGCTGTGGACAATTCTGGTGATTCTGTTGGTGTTATGGCTGATTGGCTTGCTCGGGGGTGTTGGTGGCAATCTCGTGCACCTGCTACTCGTGGTAGCTGTGGTTGTTTTGGTTATCAACCTCGTGACCGGCCGGCGAGCTGTCTAAAAGTTAAGAAGTCAAACCGCAGATTACGCAGCTGACGCAGATTTAATCTTAATCTGCGTCAGGTGCGTTAATCTGCGGCCAAATCATTATTTGCGGGGCCGTGGTACACGCGTCCTTCTGCACTGAATCGCGAACCATGACACGGGCAGTCCCACGTTTGCTCTGTCGAATTCCACGCTACGATACAACCAAGATGCGGACACACCGCAGACATCTTGTGTACCTTGCCGTTCTGATCGCGATGGACCGCGACCTTCGATACGCCTTCGCGCATGATCGCGCCTTCACATGGTTTCAGTTCTGACTCCGACTTGATATCGCCCGCCGTAAGGTAATCCGCGTACTGTCCGGCGACGTTGATGTTCTCGGAAGCATACTCCGGTAGCGACTTCACCCGGATTCGCGAAGGACTGTACAAGTCTTCCCACTTATTCTTGCGGAATTGAATCAGATCAGTCAGCAGCATGCCGGCGATAGTTCCATGCGTCATGCCCTGGCCCGAATCGCCGGTAGCGATATAAACGTTATCTTCGTCCAGCGGATTGCGACCGATAAAGGCCAGTCCATCGACGGGTTCCATCACCTGGCCGGACCAGCGAAACTTCACTTCCAGCATTTGCGGAAAACGCTCACGCGTCCACTGCTCGAGCCTCCCGTATCGTTCAAAGCCATCGTTGGCTTGTCCGGTCTTGTGATCTTCGCCGCCGACGATGAGCACGTCGTAATCATTCTCAGTTTGCAGTCGCACGTAGTGATACGGATCGCCGGTATCCCAGTACAGCGCACGCGTCACCGAATGTTTCGGAACGTGGACGCCGATCGCGTAAGTAACGTATGGCGACTGCTTCGTATGAATGGCGACGCGATCGTTGACCGGAGTGTTCGTTGCGACTACCACACAATCACAGCGCACCACTGGTCCATGACTCGTTTCGACGCGCGCGTTCGAGCCTCCCTCGATCTTCGTGGCATGAGTTTGTCCGAACAGGCGACCACCATCGCGCATGATCGCTCTCGTCAGACCCTCCATGTAATGCAACGGATGGAACTGTGCCTGTCGTGGGAAACGCAGCGCGACGCCTGTATCAAACGAATCAAGCGGAGCACGTGCAACTTTCTCCACGCCCGTAAGCCCGGCTCGATGTGCGGCGGCCAATTCGTCGTTGAGAAGATCTACTTCATCAGGTGTGGCCGCGAAGAGAAATCCATCGAGCCACTCGAAATCGCAGTCGATCTTTTCGCGGGTTACTATTTCGGCGATCTTCTGAATTGCGGCGGTGTGACTCTCGGCGGTCAGGCGCGAGGCTTCGCCGCCGTGGATCTTTTCGATCTCGACGTAACGATCGTCGTAAGCGTTGGTCAGATGGGCGGTGGTACGACCCGTCATGCCACCGCCAATCAAACCGTCGTCCAACACCACTACAGAACGACCTTCACGTCCCAGCAGGTACGCAGTCGACAACCCTGCGATACCCGCACCGATGATGCAACAATCGGTGCGAATATTTTCCCTTAAACGCGACTGAGACGGCGTGTTGGCTGTCGCCATCCAGATCGAAGTACTGGCTTGTGCATCGTCTCTCATTTTAATTGGGCATCTCCCTGGAGTGCGGTGCCTGGGCGCCGCGTTGACCAAAGCGGTGCCAAGGCACCGCACTCCAAAGAGGTATTATTTACTTCGATGGGGTTCCAATATTCACGTCGATCCTCTTGTCGCCGCCAAACATGCGTCCACCAAATACAAACAAAGCGGCTACCACAAGGACCACAAAGATTACGAGAACTGCGATGATTCCAGTGCTTGCCGCGCTGCTACCGTTGTCTGCCATCTCTTTTCCTCCTCATTGATAGCGACCTATAACCGCACTTAGGCCGCGGTTGTTTCGCCTCCAAGCAACGTCAGAACCTCCCCGGTGACATAACTCGAATCAATTTCTGACGCGAAATAAACAAAAGCGGGTGCAATCTCTTCGGGTTGAGCAGGACGCTT
>DASVGE010000353.1:0-2327 GCA_036379695.1 Pyrinomonadaceae bacterium
GACTTCCCGCGCAACTGTTACTACGGCGATGGCAGCGTGATTGAAGATTCGGTGATGGAAGAGATTCTTGAGGTGTACCGGCAGTTGGAAGTCAGCTTTCCCTGGCGGCCGAAGGACGTCGTGATGCTCGACAACATGCTCACCGCGCACGGGCGCAACCCATACGTCGGGGAGCGAAAGCTGTACGTGGCGATGGGAGAGATGACGAGCTACACGGATGTAATCGCGACCGAGGCGGAAAGTTTTCACTTGGCCTGAGCGGCTGCTTCTCTGTGCCTGCTCTGAAAAAGATCGGTGCCACACGAGACACGGGGAACGTTCTGCGACAGTGTGCGCAGGGTGATATCGAAACTGCGAAAGCGGCGGGTTAGGCTGCTTGCGGCAGTGCTTCGAGAGTTACCTTTAGGCCGAGCATTTGTAAACGACGTACGTAGTAGTCGCGTTGTTGCTCGACATGACGTCGATCAAAGTAATCACCGCCGAGTTCGGTGTAAGTTTGATCGTTCTGCAAAACATGAAAGATAATCACCAACAGAGAATGGCCCACCGCCACCAAGGCTTTCTTGCGACCAAGTCGCTTGACCAGCCGCTGGAATTGACTGCTCAAATAGCAGTGCTTCTTCAGACTCGCACCCCAGGCTGCTTGCACCAGGGCCGAACGCAAATAAGTATTGCCCTTGCGCGTCCTTCCGGAGAGGCGTTTACCACCAGTTGCTTTATTACCAGGACATATCCCTGCCCAACTGGCCAAGTGTGCCGCATCCGCAAAGACGGAGGCCATTTCCAGCCCGATCTCGGCCATGATTACTTCCGCTACGCGAGGCCCGATCCCAGGAATGCTATCCAGCAGTTCGCGAGCTCGGGCCAGCTTAGGGTTTGCCTGCACATACTTATCAATCTCGCTGGTCACACGGGCATCGGCAGCTTCCAGCTGTTCCCAACGGCTCAACAACTCGCCCAACACAAAGCGTTGGTTCACCGTCAAACGTCCCTGCAGCGCTTGCTCCAGAGAGAGACTCTTCTCTTTGAGTTTGCCCCGCGCCAAGGCCGCCAATTTCCGCGGGTCGCTTTCGCCTTTGGCCAAAGCCTTCAGGATCAGCCGGCCGCTGACTCCCAACGCATCGCTGGCCACCTGTCCCAGTTTGAGGTTGCCACTCTCCAGCAGTTTCTGGATGCGATTGGCAACCGCCGACTGCTCTCGTACCACGCTCTCGCGATAGCGCGTCAGTTCCCGCAACTCGCGAATGACCGGAGGAGGAATAAAACTGGGCCGCAACAAACCATGGCGCAACAAGTCCGCCAACCATTCCGCGTCTTTGACGTCGGTCTTCCGCCCTCGCAGCGCCTGCGCATGTTCGGGATTGATCAGAATCACCGTCAGCGCGTCTTCCAAAATATTGAAAACCGGCTTCCAGTAAACTCCGGTGCTTTCAATCGCCACCTGCGTGCACTGGACTGCTACCAGCCAGTCCCGCAACTGCAACAGCTCAGCCGTCATGGTCGAAAAGGTGCGCTTCTTCTTTTCGCCATTCGCCAATATCAAACACGCCACCAACATCTTGGCGTGCACATCAATACCACAACACACTGGATGAACGACTTGCATTTGCGCTCCTGTTCTCCAGCGGGGAAAGCCTCCATAAGAAAGATTCTGCTCTACAAGTTTACGCGCGCGCGTAACACTATTCGGTGGTGCCTCGAAAAGGCTTTCGGATCAAACTCTGTGTCGGGCTCGGCGAGCAGTCACCGGCGCCAGTCACTTACGATCTCCAGTCCACGCTGGTTGGAGCTAGCTTACTTCAAAGATCAACTTTTTCATGTTCGGTGGTGCGCCGCCGCGGCGCATGCTTAACTCTGTGGTTGTAGTTAACCACAGAGAACACAGAGATGAATCTTACGCCGGAGCCTGAGCGGCCATCTCAACCAACGGCCTGACCTCGATCGTGCCGGTTCGAGCTGCGGGAATACGCGCTGCGATGCTCGTGGCTTCGTCGAGATCGTTTGCTTCAACGAGGAAGTAGCCGCCGAGTTGCTCGTGCGTTTCGGCGAACGGTCCGTCGATGATCAGTTCCTTGCCGTCGCGCACGCGCACGCTCGTGGCGGTCGTGATTGGTTGCAACTGCGAGCCCGTCACAAACTTACCGTTCGCTTCGAGTTCGCCTCTTAACTTCCTGAATTCGCCGTAGATTTCCTGCCGTTCCGCTTCACTGAGCGCGTTCCAGCCCTGTTCGTCGTGGTATATCAGCAACATGTATTTCATGACTTCTGCTCCTTAATTAATATCTGCCTTCAATCCTACGACGCACGAGATCCCCAAAATCGACACC
>DASVGE010000354.1:0-28347 GCA_036379695.1 Pyrinomonadaceae bacterium
TCGATTTGCGACCAGTATTGCTGTTTGTAGCGCTCGTCGTCGCCCCAAATCGTCCGGAGCATCGACGGCCAGGGACGTTTAATCACAAGGTAACCACCTTGACTTGCTGCCACCGGATTGCCGTCTCGCGTCATTACGTCGGCGTCGATGCCGGGGAAGGGCTGCGTGCCGGAGCCGGGCTTGGTTGGCGTGGCGCCCGGAATCGGGGTGATCATGATCGCGCCGGTCTCGGTTTGCCACCACGTGTCCACGATGGGGCAGCGCTTCTGTCCAATCACTTCGCGATACCACATCCACGCTTCGGGATTGATCGGTTCACCAACCGTGCCGAGCAGTCGCAGGCTCGAGAGATCGTGCTTCGACGGCCACTGGTCGCCCCACTTGATGAAGGCGCGGATCGCAGTCGGAGCAGTGTAGAAAATGTTTACTCGGTGACGTTCGATCATGGTCCAGAAACGATCCGGCTCGGGAAAGTTTGGCGCGCCTTCGTACATCAGAACCGAGGCGCCGTTTGAGAGTGGACCATAAACAACATAACTATGACCCGTGACCCAACCGATGTCAGCAGTACACCAGTAGAGATCCTCATCTTTGATATCGAAGACCCACTTCGTCGTCAGGTGTGCTTGCAGCAGGTAACCCGCGGTCGTGTGCAGGATGCCTTTCGGTTTCCCGGTCGTGCCCGACGTGTACAGGATGTAGAGTGGATGTTCGCTGTCTAACTCTTCCGCGGGGCAGTCTGCATCGACTGATTCCATCAAATCGTGCCACCAGAAATCACGATCCCGCTCCATATGCTGTGGCGAGCCCGTTCGTCGCACGACGATGCAGGCATTCACTGAAGGACATTCCTTCAATGCTTCATCAACCGCGGTTTTGAGCTTAACTTCGTTGCCGCGACGCCAACCGCCATCCGCCGTGACCACCAGCTTGCAACTGGCGTCGTTGATCCGGTCGACGAGTGCGGAGCTGGAGAATCCACCAAAGACCACCGAATGTGTGGCGCCGATGCGTGCACAGGCGAGCATCGCGATGGCCAGCTCGGGAATCAGCGGCATGTAAAGCGCGACTCGATCCCCACGCTTGATGTTGGCGTGCTTGAGTACGTTCGCAAACTTGCAAACCTCGGTGTGCAGTTGTTGATAGGTGAACGTGCGCGTCTCGCCGGGTTCGCCTTCCCAGATGAGTGCGGCCTTGTTGCGTCGCCAGGTTGCGAGATGACGGTCAAGGCAGTTGTAGGAGATGTTGATTTTGCCACCGCCAAACCACTCGGCGTGCGGCGGATCCCACTTGAGGACCGTGTCCCACTTCTTAAACCAGTGCAGCTCCTCGGCCATCCGTGCCCAGAACGATTCCGGGTCAGCCGCCGCCTCGGCTCGAAGCTTCTCGAGCTCCTCCATGGACTTGATATGTGCGTGTTGCGAAAAACTCTCGGGCGGCGGGAAGAGTCGCTCTTCCTGGAGCACTGATTCGATGTTAGTTGGAACCGTCGACATGCTGCCCTGTGTACCACAGAATTCTTGACGCCACAACCAAAGAAAAGCCACAAAGAAGCGCAAAAAACACAAATGAGATATTCTGACATCTGAATCATTTCGTGCCTCTTTGTGGCTATGAATCTTTACGTTGGGACCAGCGGCTACAGTTACAAGGAATGGAAGGGAAGTTTTTATCCGGAAAAGATCTCGGCTAAAGACATGCTCACGTATTACGCGTCGCGCTTTCAGGCGGTGGAGCTGAACAACACTTTCTATCGTTTGCCGCAGCCGAGCACGGTGGAGAGCTGGAAGGCGCAGGTGCCTGATAACTTTCGTTTCACGGTGAAGGCCTCACAAGGAATCACACATTTCCGACGTCTCAATAACGCCGGCACCCAAACGCGCCTGATGTTGAAGACTATTTCGGCGTTGGAAGATCGACTGGGTGCGGTGATTTTTCGAATGCCCGAGGACCTGAAGAAAGATCTGGGACGGCTCGAAAAGTTTCTGAAAGAACTACCGGCAGAGACTCGTATTGCTTTCGACTTTCGACATACGACGTGGTTTGACGACGACGTACGTGAGTTGCTGCGCAGTTACAACCGCGCGCTTTGCATTTCGGACGCGGACGTCATGTGCGCCGATCACATCGACAAGACTGCGGATTGGGGTTACCTGCGTCTCCGGCGTGAGCAGTATTCAGACGCGGATCTCAAGAAGTGGATCAAACGTGTGCGAGCTCAGGATTGGAAAACTACGTTTGTGTTCTTCAAGCACGAGGATGAAGGCACTGGACCAAAGCTCGCTGCACGTTTCGTTGCACTGAGTGAAAAAATTTAAAAATTACCGCCGCATTCGTCGTGCCCGCAGTCACAATCGAGCTCGATCATATCGCCGGTGCCCTCACATGAGGCGCTACAGTATTTGCCACCGGGTTGCGCAGGACAGGTACAGCTCGGATTCTTGCACTTGTTCGTATCGTCCGCCATGGGATCCTCCTGAAAGTTTGATAGCTTTTGGGGATTCTAAGATTAACACATTAAACCAGTGCTCCCGCAATCTGCGCGGCGACGCGGGCGTTGTTCTCGAGCAGCGCGATGTTCGCTCGCAAGGTCGCGCCGCCGCTTCGCTCAGCCATCTGGCTCAACAGGAACGGCGTCAACGCCGGTCCCGTGATCTCGTTCCACTCCGCATCTTCCAACGCTGTAGTTAACACCTGCTGTAACTCCTCCGCCGGCACTTCAAACTTAGCCGGCACAGGCACAACCACAAGCAACGCCGATTCGATTCCGAGATCTCTTTGCGCACGAAAGATGTTGGCCACAGCCGCGGGATCGCCGGCGCACGCGTCCACGGGTAGGCCACTGCCACGCGAATAAAACGCCGGTAGCTCGTTGCATTGATAACCAACGACCGTGACTGCATGTGTCTCGAGCCACTCGCGCGTTGCAGGCAAGTCGAGGACGATCTTTGCGCCCGAGCAAACGACAGCGATCGGCGTGCGAGCAAGTTCGGGAAGATCCGCAGAGACGTCAGGAAGAGAACCGCGGTGGACGCCTCCGATGCCGCCTGTCGCGAACACTCTGATCCCTGCTCGATGCGCAATCCAACTCGTGGACGCAACCGTAGTCGCGCCATCCCAACCTTGCGCAACAGCGAGCGGAATATCGCGAGTGCTGATCTTCCTGATGTCAGTTTTCTCGGCGAGTAATTGGATCTCTTCGTCACTGAGCCCGACAGTTAACTTGCCGCCAATGATGGCAATTGTCGCGGGCACCGCGCCGCCTTCACGAACCACTTCCTGCAATCGCTGCGCGGTTTGCAGGTTCTGCGGACGTGGTAAGCCGTGCGCAATCACCGTCGACTCGAGCGCGACGACAGGACGGTGATCGCGAAGCGCGTCCGTGACCTCAGGAGCGATGTTAAGAAGCTGGCGCATTGGCAGTGGCCGCCCTCGTTAAAGTAAAAACTGTTCCGCCGTCTGCGCGCGGCTCCCACGAGATACGCGCATCGATCAAACCGGCACGGGCACGCATGTTAGCCAATCCTCGTCCTTCCGAATTCGTGTGCTGGGATTTGAACGGGCGGCCGTTATCTTCAATCTTCAAAGAGAAATCGCCTTCCCTGGAATTGGTCACAAACATCTTCACTTCAGTCGCATCGGCGTGGCGCCAGATGTTGTTCACTGCTTCCTGCACGATACGATAAATCTGCATTTGCACGCTCGGCGCGAGTTCGCTTCGTTCCTCGATCGCATCGTCACAGTGAAACTCGTAAACGAACCGCTTCTCAGGCGGCGCGTCCTGCACGGCGTGCGATAACGCAAACTCGAGCGCCGCCGCGAAGCCGACGTTTTGTAGCACTGACGGGCTCAGGTCTTCGCAGATACGTCTCACTTCCTGTGAGATCACTTCAATCTCGCTGCGCAACGCGGCGCTCGGGTTCGACTCGCCGTTAGTTTTGATTTGATCCGTCAACAACGCGAGGTGACGAAGATCGGCGAGCGTTTGGTCGTGCAGGTCGCGAGCGATGCGCCGCCGTTCGCGTTCCGCTTCGTTGGCGAGATTGAGACGTGCGTCTGCGAGTTCGCGATTGGCATCGACGAGGGCGGCGCTGGTAGCGACGATTCTCCTTCGTTCCAGGATCGCCCACAGTAGTGCGAGCAACGCCAGCGCCAGCAGGATCGCGAGGGCGGTCGACGTCCACGGAAACGGCGCCTTCGCAACCGTGAACGTAAAACTCAACGGCTCTGAGGCGGCCAGGTCCTTCGTGAATGCACGCGCCGTTACCGTGTAAGCGCCGGGTTTCAATCCTTCCATCGTGAACTGCGCATTACGTGATAGTTCCTGTTTGATCGACTGGCCATTGCTGTCGATCAACGTGAACGCGTATTGAAACTGCTCGGGAAACGTGCGACTGCTGATTGCGGCTACGTCAATCAGCAAACTGTTCTGCGGGTATTCAAGATTGAGCCCGGCTTTCAACTCCGAGGGCGCGTGTACACGCTTACTCAGGACGCGTGTAACGAACAGAGAAGGCTCCAGAGTCCCAGGATCATAACGCGCAACACCACGATTCGTGCCGATCAATAACAGTTCACTTCCGTCAGACTTGCGTTGAGGCCAGACCGCAAAAACGTTCTGCGACGGCAGGCCCTGTTCGGAGTCGAGCTCTGAAACCACTGGTCCAACAACCGGATCGAGCAGAATTCGCAGCAGGCCGTTGCCACGCGTGCCACACCAGATCTCGTTTGTTCTCTCTGATTGGATTGCCAGAACATAACGCGCGTCAATGTTTGGAACGGTGAGGGCGCAACTGTTTCCCTTGCGACACAGAAAAATGCCGGTGCCCGTGCCGAACCAGAGTGTGCCATCAGCAGTGCGCGCCATCGACCTGACAGCCGTGCCTTTCATGCTTGAAAACGCCGGTTCCTCGTTGATGGTCTTTCCGTCTGACGCGAACACACCGTCTCTCGCGGTGCCGATTAAAAGCCGGTCTTCACCGTCGGCGAGCAGGCTTATAACCTCACGTGCACTGCCGGCGATGTTAGACCACGTCAGACTTGTGCGACCGCCCTCGATACGATCTATGCCCCGGCCGAAGACCGCGAAATACGTGGCGCCGCGAAACTGTGTGATAGCACGCACGCTGCCCGTCGCGTCCGCGGCGCCCGGGCCCGTTTCGACGCGCGTGAAGCTTTGCCCTTCCAACGGCGTCGATTGTTTTGGAGCTACGTAAAAACCGCTGGCTGACGCGATGAGCAAGCGCTGCGACTTGTCCTCGGCAATTGCGTAAATGACATTGCGCCCAAGCGACGTCACTGAATTCCACGACGACGTTTCATCGTCGTAGACATAGAGACCGCGATTGGTTCCTGCAAGCGTTCTGCCGTTGCTCGTCTGGTAGAGCGCTCGAACGAAGTTGGTATCGCTGTTGTCGCCCACCGTTTCGACTCGTGGTGCGTGCGGATCGAAGCGACAAACTCCGCGGTCGGTGCCGAACCAGATAACTCCCTCGCGATCGACGAAGATCGCGTACACGTGATCGGAACGCAAACCACCGGCGGTGCCGTCGAACGTCAATCGCTGCACCTTTGTTTTTGAAAATCGAAAGACGCCACGGCCGTCAGTGCCGACCCACATCTCATCTCCGATCGCTTTGAGCACCATCACTGGACCAGTCGCGGCTTCGTGGCGCTTGAGAGTGGCGGGGTCGTTACCTGACAGGACAGCCGGTTCTTCTTTTCTGGCGCGAGCGCCGGCCCAAAGCTTTCCGTCCTTGTCCAGTTCGAGCGCGTTGATGAAGTAGGTGGGCGGTCTTGCTTCAGACTGTTTCGCCACGCCATTCTCAATTTCGAGGACGCCGCGGCTCAGTGTGCCGGCGAAGAGCCTGTTGTTTGTGGCAGTGACACTGGTGATAGGGAGTGGACCAGGCCGGTCTCTGTCGGAGCTGTCGAGACGTTGATTTACGAGCTCGCGAGTATTGCCGCCGGTGCTCTCATAAATGCGGCCCTGCTCGCTCGACATGACTGCCGCACCGGATTGGGTCGTGATGACAGCGGTGATTGGTTGGCCCGCAGTCTCGTTTATTTTTACAAACGCGCTGGCGCCTATGTCGAGACGTGCAGCGCCTCCGTCCGTGCCTACCCACACGGTGCCGTTTTTATCGGTGTGCAGCGCGAGGATGCGCCCTCCGGGCACGGCCGGATCGTTGATCGTTTCTGTTCGTCGCCCGTCAAATCTCGCGAGACCGGTTTCAGTGCCAAACCACATCGCTCCATCGGGTGCTTGCGTAATGGCGCGCACGCGATCGGAAGGCAGGCCATGAAACAACGTAACCGCACCCCATTGGTGCAGACCTGTAACCGGTGTCGGCGAAGGTGATGGAGACGGTGAAGGCGAGGGCGACGGCGATGCCAGTGGCTGTGGCTCGCCAGTTTGGGCCGAGCTATTAGGAAATGAAAAAAGCAAAAAAGTCACGAACACAAAAGCACAAAGAGCACAAAACGCATTAAGAAAACCTTTTGTGCTTTTTGTGCCTTTTTGTGGCCTCATTTCTTCTTCGAGGCGAGTTTCTGTTCTTCGTTGAAACGTTTCTGATCTTTCTGTAGCCACGCTTCGAGATCGTTCGAGGCTTTCTCGAGTTCGTCGCTATTCAACAACCCGCGACGCAAGGCTTCAAAGAAAGCGCGCGTACGAATGTTGTAAGCGAGTTTTTCGTACGCCTCCTGGTCGGTTCCTTCGGCAACTGACACGAAAAGCTTTTCATAAAGCGTTGCCAGCCGGCTCTCGACGCCGCGCAAACTCAACGAACACTTGCGCGCGATAGCCCAGTTTGAAAGTCCGAGCGCGAGGTAGTAAAGAGCCTCAGCCTCAAACTCCGTCAGCAAAGGTCGCTTGAACGAGTCCTTGAACGCCGGATCGATCATGTCCGCGCCGTCTTCGAGCACAGCCGCAACGAAACGAAGAAACCGCGACTCGGGATTGTTCTTGTGAATGAAGCCGTATGCCGGTGGTGGATCGACCGACTTCACGATCTTGCGAATCTCGTTGATATAGATCTCGTGCGGAAACTGCGTCCAGAAGATGATGCGTGCTGTAGGGAAGTCGCGCCAGATGGCCCGCGCGGCTTTCACGCCGGAGAGTTTGGGCATCTGGATGTCGAGTATGCAGACGTCGGGTTTCTCTCCGAGCGCGATTTTCACGGTCTCTTCGCCGTCGCCTGCTTCAAAGACCGGGACGTGCGAGGGAAACTCCTTCTCGAGAATCTCGCGCAGGTAATGGCGCTGGGCCATGTTATCTTCAGCAATCAGGATTGACATGTCGAATGATGATAACGCTTCATATACGCGCGATGAAAGGTGAATTCATGCGACCCCGAAAACTTTCTGTCCTGGTTTTACTCTTTCTGTTTTTTGTGTCAACAGTAGTTCCCACAGTCGCCCAGACGCGCGACGAACGGCTCTGGCAACGCGCGCTGCAGATTCACCGGCGGGCGATCGTCATCGACACGCATAACGACGTCACGACGCCGATGACCAACGACGATTTCGATCTGAGTGGCACCCCTCCAGCGCCGTACCGCACCAACATCGAGCGCATGAAAAAGGGCGGGCTCACGGCGGAGTTCTTTTCGCTTTATGTCAAGCCGTGGTACGTCGAACACGGTGGCGCGGCACGTCGCACTCTGGACATGATTGACTCGGTTTATCGCGCCGTCGAGCGACATCCGCGGGATCTGATGTTCGCCACTTCGGTGGCTGATATTCGTCGCGCCAAGCGACAAGGGAAGGTTGCGGCGTTGATGGGCATCGAGGGTGGTCATGCGATCGAGGACTCGCTGCCGGCGTTGCGCGAGTTTTACCGGCTCGGGGTTCGTTACATGACGCTCACGTGGAACAACACGAACAACTGGGGCGATGCCGGTCGCGGTGAGAAGAAACATAACGGGTTAAGCGAGTTTGGGAAGGAAGTCGTGCGCGAGATGAATCGTTTGGGGATGCTGGTTGACGTCTCGCACGTGTCTGACAAGACGATGAGCGACGCGCTCGATATCTCCAAAGCGCCGATCATCGCATCGCATTCATCGGCGCGCGCGCTCAGCAACGTTCCGCGAAACATTCCCGATGATCTGTTGAAGCGGATCGCGAAGAATGGCGGCGTGGTCCACGTAAACTTCTACAGCGTGTTTGTTGACACGCAGACCGTCTCACCGCAAAGCGCGGAACGCGATCGCCGGCTCAAGGCGCAACAGGATGCGATTGACGAGAAGTACAAAAACGATCCGGAGCGGCGTGCGGAAGAGAGTGACAAGCTCGAAGCGGCAAATCCATTGCCACCGCTTCCGATCTCGAAGTTGATCGATCACATCGATCACATCGTGAAAGTGGCGGGCATCGATCACGTCGGTATCGGCGCGGACTTCGACGGCGCGAACGACATGCCCGAAGGTGCACAGGACGTCTCGATGCTGCCGAACATCACCTACGAATTGCTGAAGCGTGGTTACAGCGAACGAGACATTAGGAAGATACTCGGCGAAAACTTCCTCCGCGCCTTCGCCGAAGCCGAGCGCGTCTCCCGGGGAATGAGCAGATCAATAAGCGGCGACGGCAGCCTTCGCAGAATTAGCCACAGATAAAACGGATTTGAAGATCTGATCCGCGCTGATCGGACCTGCAAAATCCGTGTCCATCCGCGGCCAAAAAATGAGCACGGCGCTTACGTCCGTGCTCAAGCAGAAAAGAAGAGAGTTGTATGAAGTTAAAAGATTAGCGGTTCTGACCTCCACCGCCCTGACGACCCTGTCCACCACCGCTCTGTCCCTGACCGCCAGTGGCGAATTCGTCATCGTCTTCTATGTTTTGGCCACCGAACTGACCCTGTTGACCACCATGCTTACCGTGCTGGCCGGCCTGTTGACCTTGCTGACCGCCCTGTCCACCACGTCCGGGTGATTGCTGGCCGACGTTCTGATCCTGACGGCCGCTCATGTTTTTCTGTTGTTCGTCGTTCTTCATTCTGTCATCTGCCATGTTGTCTCTGTCCTCCCATTGTTCGATGGTTCTGACGCTTTGAAACTATTCAACATGCGTGCCAGTAAGCCGAAGCCGTGTAAATGCTATTTATGGCTAAATGGTGCAACGAAACTGAGTTGTCAAACGATACGCCCGGGAATGAAATAGTACACACGCATGCTATTATTCGTCGCAAGTAATGACTGCCGCAGGCCTCTATGTTCATATTCCGTTTTGTAGTTCGCGTTGTTCCTACTGCGACTTCGCCACGGGTCTCTATCAGAGTGAGTTAGCCGAAGCGTACGTTCACGCCCTCATAACCGAAATCGAATCGTCGCGTTTTCACGGCGCGCATGCGGACACGATTTACTTCGGAGGCGGCACGCCGTCGTTGCTGACGCCGTCGCAACTCGATCGTATTCTCGCGACGTTGCACGACCACTTCGCGATCGATCCGGCAACGGAGATCACGCTCGAGATAAATCCCGGCAGCGTAAACGAACAGAAGCTTCGTGACTTCCGTAGCCTGGGTATCAATCGAGCCAGCTTCGGCGCACAGACCTTTGACGACAAGGAACTCGCAAAACTCGGCCGGTCGCATTCAGTCGCAGACACGTTGAAAACCTTTGCGGATCTGCGCCGCGCCGGCTTCGAGAATGTGAGCTTCGATTTGATCGCGGGATTGCCCGGTCAAACGCTTGAAGGATGGCAACGAAATATCAAACAAGCGCTCGACCTGCGTCCCGAACATCTCTCTTTCTACCTGCTCGAGGTCCATCAGGGTACACCGCTCGCGGAACACATTCGACGCGGAATTCAGCCCGAGCCGGACGACGATCTGGCGGGTGTGATGTACCAGTGGATGCTCGAACAAGCGTCGCAGGCGGATTACGAGCACTACGAAATCTCAAATCTCTGTCAGCCAGGTTTTCACTCGCGGCACAACGTCAAATACTGGACCGCCGCGCCTTATTACGGTTTCGGTTGTTCGGCCCACTCTTACGATGGGCAAGCCCGGCGCTGGTCCAATCATCGCGATGTTTCGAAGTACGTCGAGACGATCGAGGGCGGGCTGTCGCCGGTGGTTGAAGAGCAACAACTCAGTACGACCGACGTCCGGGCGGAAGCGTTGTTTCTGGGAATGCGGCTCATGCGCGGGATCGACCTGCGCCGTTATCGCGAATCGTTTGGAGTTGATCTGCGCGACGAGCACGGCGAGGATCTCGACCGTTTCTGTAAGGCGGGACTGCTTGAGTTTGACGGCGACCTGATTAGATTGACTCGCAACGGCGCTTTGTTATCAAACGAAGTGTTCGCTGCGTTTGTGTAGACTCCTTCGAAGATGATTATCGCGATTGACGGTCCGTCCGGCTCCGGCAAGTCGACCCTGGGTCGCTTGTTGGCGCGCGCGTTGAAGCTCCTGTATATCGACACGGGGTCGATGTATCGCGCCGTGGCGCTCGCAGTCATCGAGAGCAGCATCGATCCAAATGACCATGAGTTGGTAACGAAGCTGGCCAATGAGATCGAGATAGATCTGGAGGGCGATCCGGATTCGCTGTGCGTGTTGCTCGGCGGGCGCGACGTAACCGAGCAGATTCGCACCGAGCGTGTGACTGAGATGTCGTCAATCGTCTCGGTTATTCCCGGGGTGAGACGCGCGATGGTCGAGCGACAGCGCGCGATGGGCAAGCGCGGCGCGGTGCTGAACGGTCGCGACATCGGCACAGTCGTTTTCCCGGATGCGGATCTGAAGTTTTTTCTCACCGCCGGAGCTGAAGAGCGGGCGGAACGTCGTTATAAAGAAGATCAACTGACTGCGAACTCATCCGCGACCCTGGCTGAGACGCTGGCAGACATGATCGAGCGCGATCGCCGCGACTCAACCCGCGCGGATTCACCGTTGAAGGTTGCAGACGACGCGATCGTGATCGACTCGACCGGAAAAGGGATCGAGGAAACGTTTGAAGAGATGATGAAAACAATTAGCCACGGATTACACGGATGAAACACAGATAAGCCTAATCCGTGTTCATCCGTGTCAATCCGTGGCCGGGTTTAAACTATGTTCACCGGCATTATTGAAGAACTCGGCAGCGTGCGTAGCATTGAAGAGCGGGGAGAGAATGCTCGCCTCGTGATTGCTGCTCAGATAGTTACAGAGGGTACGAATCACGGCGACTCGATTTCCGTGAATGGCGTGTGTCTGACGGCGCTCGATATCACTGGCGATTCGTTTGCCGCTGACGTGTCACGCGAAACGTTGCTGCGCTCGACTTTGGGAAGGCTCCGGCCCGGCGCGCCAGTCAATCTCGAGCGCGCCGTCACTCCAGCAACGCGACTCGGTGGCCACATCGTCCAGGGACACGTCGACGCCCGTGGACAGTTCATCGGCGTTGAAGACCACGGCGAGTCGTGGACCCTCAAAATCGCCTATCCGAAAGAGATCGCGCGCTACCTGGTTTTCAAAGGCTCCGTGGCCGTCGAAGGGATTAGCCTGACCATTGCCGGCCTGACGGACGACCACTTCGAAATCGCCATCATCCCTAAGACCTGGGAAGTCACCAACCTTTCCCACTTGAAACCCGGAGACGAGGTCAACATTGAGGTCGATATCCTCGGTAAGTACATCGAGAAATTGCTCCAACCACAAAGTCTCAAAGACACCAAATAAAAGACTTTGTTGTCTTTGTGCCTTCGTGGTTTTCGGTTAACATGACGCCGTGGCTTTAGCGACCATCGAAGAGGCCGTCGCCGACATACGCGACGGACGCATGATCATTATCGTTGACGACGAAGATCGCGAGAATGAAGGCGATCTGGTCTGCGCTGCCGAGAAGGTCACTCCTGAGATCATCAACTTCATGGCCCGGCACGCCCGCGGCCTGATCTGTCTGCCACTTACCGAGGAGCGTTGCGACGATCTCCACCTGACGACTCAAGTCGCCGATAACACCTCTTACCTCGGCACAGCTTTCACAGTTTCAATCGACGCCCGTCGCGGTATCACTACCGGTATCTCAGCCGCCGATCGCGCCACTACGATTCTGGTGGCAGTCGATCCAAATTCGCGTCCACAGGATCTCGCCCGGCCCGGCCACATCTTTCCCTTGCGCGCGAAGAACGGCGGCGTCCTGGTCCGTCCCGGGCAGACCGAAGCCAGCGTCGACATCGCCCGGATCGCGGGCTTGTATCCGGCCGGCGTCATCTGCGAGATCATGAACGAAGACGGGACGATGTCTCGCCTGCCTCAGCTCGAGACGTTCGCCGCCCAGCACAATTTGAAAACGATCAGCGTCGCGGAGCTCGTCCGGTATCGCATGCGCAAGGAACAACTGGTCCGGCGTGTAGTCGAAACCGATCTGCCGACGATCTACGGTCGCTTCCGCGCGGTTGCGTACGAGAACGTGATCAACGGCGACGTACACCTCGCCATGGTGATGGGCGACGTGAAGACTGACGATCCGGTTCTGGTTCGTGTCCACACTGAAAACGTCACGTGCGACATGTTTGGCTCCTTGATTGACGATACCGGCTTCCAGCTTCATACGGCGCTCGAAAAGATTGCCGCCGCGGCGCGCGGGGTGGTCCTTTACCTGCGCCAGCGCGAACACAGTCTGGATCTGGTCAACCAATTGCGTACGTATCGCGTGATGCAGGAGAGCGGGCTCAGCAAGCGAGAAGCGAGTTTGGAGACAGGTTACGGAGTCGATCGCGACTACGGCGTGGGGGCGCAGATTCTCCATGATCTCGGGTTGCGCAAAATACTACTGCTTTCGAATCACCCCCCAAAAGTAGCAGCGTTGGAAGGTTTTGAGCTCTCAGTGGTTGGCAATGTTCCGCTGGGCCAACCACGAAACCTGGATGAGGTTTGCCACCAACAGACACAGAAGACAGTGTGATCTTTTTGTGACTTTTGGTGCCTCTAAGCGGCACTTTCGGTCTCTCCCTCTTAGAATTCAGCTTTCCCCGATCGCATCGCGGCTTGTAAGGTTATGAGTGCAGAAAAGCCTCCCATCACAAAGCGCTGGCGTTACTTTACTCGTCGCCATGCTTTTTTAGCGGCCATCATTGTGGGCGTGGGTGCGCTTGCGCTCATCCTGATAGTGCTGTTTCTTTTCCGGCTCGGCTTCGTCGATCGCTACGTCGCCAACCAGATCAAGAACACCTTCGCAAACTACGGCATTCGCGCTGAGATCGGCGAGTTTCACGCCTCCTTCCCGCCCAGCACGGTGGAGATGTCGAATGTTGAACTCTACGACGCGCAGACAGGCGACAAACTCGGAAAGATCGATCGTCTCCTCGCTACCGTTAAGGTTGAAGATCTCTATGCCTTAAACCTGCAGCGCAACATCAATCTCGAAGATCTCAGGATGCAGGGTCTCGAGCTGTGGGTCACGTTTGACGACCAGGGACGCTCAAACTTCCGCAACATTCGCATACCGCCACCCGAGCCAAACAGACGCATTCTCTTTGCTTACTCGGCTGCGACCATCGAGATTGAAAATGGCGTGGTCCATTACGGCGACGTACGCCACGACATCTCCGGTGAGGCGCGAAATCTTCAGGTAGCGATTCAGCCTGACAATCCGAACGTTCCGGTCGGCACGCGCATGACGACGGTCAACCTCTCGTTCTCGAATTCGACTTTCACTTACGACGACCGGCCCATCAACAACATCGATGTTCAGTCGCGTTTTCGTTTCAACCAGGATCGCGCTGAGATTCACGAGTTGATCTTGAAGTCGCCCGTTGCGGAAGCGCGTCTCGATGGCGTGATGGACGACTGGCGCGCGCTTCGTTACGAGATGAATGTCACTTCGACTGTTGACCTCACTCAACTTTCCGACACGTTACAACCAGGCACGACCTTGCGCGGCGCCGGCAATTTCAGCGGCACGGTTAAAGGCGAGGGTGATCAGTTCACGCTCAACGGCCAGATCAACTCAGACGCGCTGGCTGCCGATAACTTGCGTTTACAGGGATTGAACGTCAGCGCGAACGGATCCGTGAACGGCAAGAGCTACAACATCAACGGCAAGGCAGTCGCCGATTTGCTCAACGCCGGAAATTTCCAGATCGACACGTTGCAACTGGCCGGCAACGTCATGGGGACGGGAACAAACTTTCGCTGGGTCGGCGAGTTGAGCGCGGTTGCGGAAAGAAGTTACGGGACCACTCTGACAGGCCTGATACTTCGCGACGCACGCGCCGAGATGAACGATGGAGTGTTGACTGCTTCGTCGGGCCAGTTCACGGCGAACGGCCTCGCAGCTTCGGGCGCGAAAGTAAACGGGATCACTGCTTCTGATTTACGGGTACGAAGTGAGAACGATGTCACCACCGGAACGATTGCGAGCATGAAAGCCGGGATGATCTCGGCTTCGGGTGCGGAGGTCAAGGGCGTCACGGCGAACAATATTCAGCTGGAAGACAAGGGTGGAGTTACCAGTGTTGTTGTGAAAGACGTCCAGGTTGGCGCGACGAGCGCCGCGGGCGCCGAGATTGGCAGTCTCAATATCGCGGGTGTGCGGTTGTCTGTGCGGAACCAGCGTATCGAAGGTTCGACGGCAGACATCGACGCCGGAACAGTGAAGTTTGCAGACGGCCAGGCGGAGAACGTCAAACTCGCAAAACCGGTGTTTGTCGTCGAACCGTCGGGTAGTTATCGAGCTTCGGCGGATCTGAGTATCGGTGGTGGCGTGTTGGGCAGCATGAACATGGGCCAGGCCCGCGCGCACGTCGTGGCCACGAATCGCGAAGTCCAGTTCAACAACTTCACCGCGGATGTTTTCAAGGGGCGCGCCAGCGGAAACGCGCGTGTCGCCATCGGCAGAGGCGGCACGTCGCAAGTGAGCGCCGAGTTTAACCAACTGGACGTTGCTGGACCATTAACGGCATTGGCCGGCAGCGCCGTGCCGCTCTCCGGACGCGCAACAGGCCGAGTCGATCTAACGTTTCCCGGAACGGAGTTCAAACTCGCTACCGGCACGATTACCACGCGCTTGACTGCGGAAACGGGCGAGGTTGGCGTCGACACGATTCCGATCACCGGCGAAGTCGCGATGCGCGCCGATCGCGGCACGTTCGACATTCAACAGGTAAACCTGCAAACACCGGCGACGAAGTTGAGTGCCACTGGCCGTTTCTCTTTCGAAAACGATTCCAACCTTCAGGTCGAGCTGAATTCGTCGGATGCCGCGGAACTTCAGGCAGTGCTCATTTCCTCCGGGCTACTGCCGGAAATCGAGCAGCAGATAAACAGTTATGGAATCGGTCTGGCAGGTCAGCTCGCTTTCAATGGCAACATCCGCGGCCCACTCCGGTCGCCGAACGTGAACGGAAACTTTTCCGTTGGCACGTTGGCGGTCAACGGCAACGAGTTGGGCGCGTTGTCAGCGTCCGTCGCGATGAACGACGCCGAGATACGAATTCCCGACGGCAGCCTCGCCGAGCGTGACGGCGGCGGCGTGCGCTTCTCCCTCGTCAAACCGCGGGTTGGTGACAACAACATGTCGATTGAGGCCACACTCGATCGCTTCAACGCTCGTAACCTGATCGCACTGTCGCCACTGAGCAATAACGCGCAACTCACTTCGGATACGCAGTCGGATATCTCGGGCCAGATAAAGGTGACGGGCATTCCCGATGCGATGAGCGGCAGCGCGGATCTACGCTTTAGTCCAGGCAGGCTTGCCGGTGAGACACTCGAAAGCCTGACGGCGCGGGCCACCTTCAACGGACCTAACGTCAACATCGAAACCGTTGACGTGCGCCTCGGCGCTGGTCACATCGTCGCCAGCGGTAATCTCAACACGAAAACCTACGCTTTCGACTTTCAGGGCAACGCCGAAAACATTCAGTTGGCGCGACTCGCGGCGTTTACCAACAGGCCCGGTCTTCCCGCTGTGACAGGCGTCGCCAACTTCACGGCCCATGTTTCCGGAAACTTCTCGGCGACAAACTTCTCTGCCTATCAAGTGACATTTGATGGCGAGGGTCGTGACGTAACCATCAACGGGCGTTCGGCAGGCACAGTTGCGCTCACTGGCCGTACCCAGAATCAACGTCTCGACGTCACGTTGACGAGCGGCCTGTTGGGTCAGCCACAAGTCATCGCCGCGCGACTTGATCTCTCGAGCGATACGTTGCCTGCGACTATCGAAACCACGCTCACCAACGCCGACCTGACCAACCTGTTTCAGATTGCGATGCCGCGAAGCGCCGTACGCGTCTCCGGTCGCGCCAACGGGACGATCAGAGCGTCAGGCAACCTGATCGATGAAGACGCCAATTTTTCACTCTCAGGACTATCAGGCGAAGCTAACTTCACTGAACTCAGTTTCCGTGTTGAAGACGTTCAGCTTAATGCAACGACTCCGTTAGTCGTTCGTTTCACTCCAAACGAGCTCACGTTCGACACGACAAGGTTCACCGGGCCAGGCACAAACATCGTTCTCAACGGCACGCTGGCAACCGCAAGTGGCGGCAGGCAGAACCTGACAGTAAACGGCGACTTGAACATGCGCGTGCTCAACGGCATTTCACCTGACTTCTTTTCTTCGGGTACTGCCGAGGTTGCGGTTCGCATCAACGGCACCTTCGAAGATCCGCGCATGATTGGGACCGCGGCACTCAACAATGCTTCGGTGTCAGTGCTGCTTGGTAACGAGCGTTGGACCGTGGCAAATCTGCGCGCGGCGTTGAGATTTACAGCCAATCAGGCGCAGATCGATTCGCTCAATGGCACCATCGGCGGCGGGCGTATTTCGGCGACAGGCGGCGCTTTGCTCGACGGATTTACAGTTTCCGCATTCCGGATCAACCTGCTCGGCGACGACGTAACCGTTCCATTTCCACCAGACTTTCGTTCGACACTCGACGCCGACGTCGAAATACGAGGCTCTTCGCGCGAGCAGTTGATCGGCGGTCTCGTGACACTGCGTCGCACCGAATACACACAGGACATCGAACTGGCTGACCTGATTAACACCCGACGCGAGTCGATCGAAGAGGGCGCCGAAATCGACTTGGCGCGCACGGCCTTGTTTACAGCGCTTCGCGTGGAAGGAAGAAACGCCCTCGTGGTGCGAAACAACCTGGCGGATCTCGTCGGCTCTGTTTCACTTCAGTTAGACGGACCAGTAAACGACCCGACGATTTCCGGCCGGATCACCGCCACGAGCGGAACGCTCAATTTCCGCAACGATCGTTACGACATTACGCGCGCACTGGTGGATCTGCCGCCCAGTCGTAACGCCGATCCGATCCTCAACGTCCAGGCCGAATCTCAGATCAGAGGTTATCGCGTGATTGTGGGTCTTACCGGTCCACTGTCTCAGCCACAGGCTTCGGTACGTTCCGAACCAGCGTTGCCGCAGGCGGATGTTGTTTCACTGATCACGACCGGACAACTCGCTGCAGGCGATACGAGCTCGTCTATCCTGGCCCAATCGGAAGTCGGAGCAGCAACCAGTCTATTGACCGACGCTCTGATCAATGCTCCGGCGCAACGAGCGACGAGCAAACTTTTCGGTCTGACACGTTTTGAGATCAACCCGGTGATTGGTGGAACTGCGGGCTCGACTCCCGCCGCACGACTCACCGTAGGCAAGCGGTTCAGCAAGGAAGTGCAAGTCACGTATTCGACCAACGTGACTTCCGATCCAAACACCATTATTGCGCTCGAGTATCGGGTTTCTGATCGGCTTTCGTTTGTGGCGCAGTATGAGCAGGCTTCCACCCGACGGCTAAGCGCTCGCACGAACAACTTCAATTTTGAGATTCGTTTTAGGAAGAGATTCTGACCAGGGTGGTAGTTAGATTGTTTTGTAAGCCACAAAGCGGCACAAAAAGCGCAAACCGGTTCATCAGGACATTGGTGCTCTTTGTGTCGTTTTGTGCTTTGCCGGCCTTTGTTTTCGTAGCCAACGCCCGCGCGGATGTGGCGCGAAACGTCAGAATCGAAGACTACGAGGGCCGGCAGATTACGGCCGTCGAACTCGTCTTTGAAGGCACCGCCAACGAACCCAACGCCATAGCTGAATTCATCGCGCTACTCAAAGTTGCACCCAACACACAGTTCTCCGCAGTGCGCGTGCGCGATTCGCTGCAAGCGCTGTTCGACTCCGAACGTGTAGCCAATGCGCGCGTTGAAGTAATCGAAGGCGGCACGAACAAAACCGGTCCCATCAGACTTCGTTTTGTCGTTCAACGACAGGTTCAGATCGGCGATGTGCGCATCGAGTTAGCGGGAGCGGTGACAGGTTCACCGATCTCGGTCGATGAAATGCGCACGCGGTTGAATTTTGTGCAAACCGGAAACCGTCTCATGAATCAACTCATCCTGCGCAATGCTGATGAGCTTCAGGTATACCTGCGTGAGCGGGGTTACTACAACGCGACCGTCGAACCGGTGCAGCAACTGAGCCCACGGGGCTTGCGCGTCACCGTCACTTATCGGGTGACGCCTGGTGAACCTGTCAGAGTTGATGATTTCGATATTCAAGTCACCGGTTTTGACGACTCGAAGGTAAGCAGCACGCTCACGCTTCAGCGTCAGGTTCTGTTTACTCGTGATTCGTTAGCGGAAGACGTGAAGCGTGTTCGTGACGCGCTGATTGCACAAGGCTATCTCTCGCCGGTGCTTGAGGACGCTCGCGTCGAGAGGGATCCGGAGAAGAATACGGTCAAGATTCTGCTGAAGGGAGTGGTTGGGCCGAAGGTTTCCGTCACTGTCAAAAACTACGACATAAGTGAGAAGACGCAACGAGAGTTGTTGCCCGTGATGCGCGAAGGAAACGTCGATTACTCCGCAATTGTCGAGGGCGCACGCCGTATCCGAAACAAGTTGCAGGAGGACGGCTACTTCTTCGCGGAAGTAACGCAGACTTGCACGGTGAGTAACCCGCCTCCGAATCTCGGTCCCAATAGCACTCCGGAGACTTGCGAGAACCTCAACCCGATTACGTTGACTGGCCACAACATAACCATTGAGTACGATGTGGAGCAGGGAAGGCGCTTTCGTCTCACCGACATTCGTATCACCGGCACGGAAAGGCTGTCGTTTGAAGATGTCGAGGCGGATCTAAGGAGCCAACAGGCGAACGCTATCGGTTTGATTCCGTTTCTCGGCTACGGGCGTGGTTACACCAGCCTGACGTTACTCGAGCAGGACCGCCGCACAGTCGAGGCTTTCATGCGCGACCTGGGTTACCGGAAGGCGACTGTCGAGGTCCTGCAGGGCGTCTCCATCGATGGTGACAACCTGATCATTACTTTTCGGGTAACGGAAGGGCCGTTAACTCGTATCGCCGGCGTGGAGGTGAAGGGAAACAAGATCTACACCGACGAGCGAATTCGCCGGCAGTTGCGGACGGTGGTCGGCGCGCCCTATTCACGGTCACACGCAAGGGCCGATGGCGATCGAGTCGCGACGCTGTACTCACGCGAAGGTTACGTCAACGCGCGCGTGGATTTTTCCGTGGTCGAGCTGCCGATGAAGGGCGACGAAGAGCAGGTCCGGCTTGTCTATTCGATCGTCGATGAGGGCGAAAAGGTCTTCATCAACACAATCATCATTAACGGCGTTACCGGCGACCTCAACACGCGGCGCACTAAACGCAGGGCCATCAGGAGGGCGATTCCTCTCAAGGACGGTGACGTACTCAGGGCCGATCGCATTTCCGAGGCGGAACGCGAGCTCTATCTCACTGATGCATACCGCCAGGTAGTTATCCGTACGGAGCCGGCAGGCGAAACAACTTCCGGCTACAAACAGCGCGACGTGATCATCGACGTCGAAGAGAAACCGCCAAACGTGATGGACTACGGCGGCGGATACTCGACCGATGCGGGCGCGCTCGGCCTGTTTGAGATCAGCAACGTCAATCTCATGAACCGGCTGCGGCACGGAGCCGTGCGACTTCGCGCCAGCCGCCTCCAGCAACTCGTGCGGCTCGAGTATTTCGATCCGCGTTTCGCGAGATACAACGAAACACAGTTTGCACCGCTGGCCGCCTCAATTGAATACCAGCGCGACTCCACGATCACGCGCTTCTTCCGCTCTGCGATCGATCGCGGCACGATGGGCATTGTGCAAAGGCTTGACGAAGACGGAAACCCCATCGACATCTTCGGAAACCGGGTCAACGAACCGACTATCAATCGTTTTACTGCGGCTGTGGAAACCCAGCGCGTGCTCGACCGGCGCACGCGCACGATTATCTTCGGCCGTTTTAGTTACGAAGACGTGCGGCTCTTTAATTTGGAGAGCTTGGTGGTCAGGCCGATTCTGGAGCCGGACGACAAAATCAGGCTTTCTAAACTCGGCGTTTCTTTCGTGAGGGACACGCGCGAGCGTTGTGAACGCGGGCTGTTGGCCAGAAATTTGGACGACGATGAAGAACCCGGTGCTCCGGGTGAGGTTTGTCGTTACAACCAGGTTGACGCGACGCGCGGTGGTTTTCTGAGTGTCGATTATGCCGTTGCGTTGCGACAACTCGGCGGGAACATGTCGTTCAATCGCTTCCAGGCTACGTACCGGCATTACTACAAAGTGTCGGCGCTGCGAGACACAGTGCTGGCGGGTAACGTTAGCCTTGGTCTCGCGAACGTGTTCAATCCGCGTGACCGCGACGAGAACGGAAGAATCGACGAGAACGATCTGACACTGCCGATCAGTGAGCGGTTCTTCTCCGGTGGTTCGACTACGTTGCGCGGGTTCAACTTTGAAGAGGCTGGTCCACGAGAGGTCGTGATTCCTCTGGGGCCTTTTCGCGACGATAACAAGGAAGTCGTGTTTCTGAATCCATTCACGGTGCCCGTCGGCGGCAACGCTCTCGCAGTCGTGAATCTTGAGGCACGAGTTCCGCTTACGAGAGCGGTGCAGGTCGTGCCTTTTTACGATGGCGGTAACGTTTTCAGGCGCGTTGGCGATCTGTTTGGGACGCGTGATCCGGTGTCTGTACCGCCGGATAACCTGCTGGCGGCGATCACAGCGGCTAATCTGCGGACGCATTGGACCAACACCGTGGGCCTGGGATTCCGGGTGCAAACTCCGTTTGGTGGCGCGCTCGCCGTTGACTATGGGTTCCTGTTGAATCCGCCGGAGTTTCTGGTGCCGCAGCGTGGACCCGGCGGATTGAATTTCGACGGCACGCCGGCAATCTTCCGGCTGCACCGCGGAAACCTGCATTTCAGGATTACGCAGACGTTCTAAGGAGTTAGAAAATGAAAGTGCACAATCCATCCACAGATTACGCAGATTGTTTTCTGTGTAATCTGCGCCATCTGTGGATTAAAGTTCTGCTCCTGTTGCCTTTGATTTTTATTTCTTATCAACCGTGTTCCGCGCAGCAAGTGGTCGACAAAATGGTTGCCACCGTCAACGCCGGAGTCAGAACCGATCTCATCACGTATTCTGATCTCATGTGGCAACTGGCTCTACAACCCAACACCGTGCTCGCCAATCCTGCCTCGCCAGATCTCAATCGCGCCCTGCGCCTGTTGATAGATCAGCGCCTGATTCTTCAGGAAGCGGAAAAGATCCCGACCATTGTTCCGACAGCGAAAGAGGTGAGCGATGCGCGTGATGAACTGGCGCGGCAGTTTGCGTCGCCACTCGAATTTCAGCAACGTCTCCAGCGCGTCGGTCTCACCAGCGAGAAGGTTGACGAGATCGTCGAGCAACGTCTCAAGATGGAAAAATATCTGGACTTTCGCTTTCGAAATTTTGTAGTTATCTCCCAGCAGGAGATTGCCGACTATTACCGGGACGTTTTTGTGCCGCGACTCAGGGCACGTTCGCCCGGAAGGATCGTCCCGCCGCTCGAACAAGCACGAGCGGAGATCGAGACGACCCTGAAGGAAGCGAAAGTCGAATCGGAGATGGACGCGTTTCTTGATACAGCTCGTGAGCGTGCGGAGATTGTCGTTTTGAATGCCGTCTAGAGACTCTGTATACCCAACTATCGGACTCGCGCTATCGGGCGGTGCTGCGCGCGGCATGGCGCACGTGGGTGTGTTGCGAGCGTTGTTGGAAAACGATATTCGCATCGATTGTATTGCGGGGACATCGGCGGGCTCGATTGTTGGCGGCGCGTTCGCGTCGGGAATGTCATTGGATGAGATTGCGGAGTTTGGGCGTACCTTGCGCTGGCGCGACATTGGGCGGGTCACGATGTCGCGGTTGGGTGTGCAGAGTAACGAACGTCTCGAGCAGTACCTGCGGGCGCGGTTGCCGGTGTCGAAGTTTGAAGAGTTGCAGATGCCGTTTGCGGCGGTTGCGACCGAACTGAAAACCGGCACTGCCGTGGTGATGCGCGATGAGGGTGACGTGCCGTTTGCGATTCGTGCGAGTTGTGCGATTCCGGGATGGTACGTGCCGGTAACGGATGAACAGGGGCGGCAGCTGGTTGATGGTGGTTTGGTTGCCGTTGTGCCGGTGTCTGTGACGCGTTCGCTGGGCGCTGATATCGTGATCGCGGTTGATGTGAACCGTGAGGGCGCGAAATTTCTTGGGCCGACGAGCTCAGTGATCGGGGTGTTGTTGCAGTCGATGCTAGTGGTGCAGAAGACGGCTTCGTCGTATCAGCTGCGAATGTCTGACCTGGTGATCAGTCCGAAGGTCGGGCACATCCGCTGGGATGAAATGGGTCGGGCTGAAGAGTTGATGGAGATCGGTTATGCGGCCGGGATCGAGAGTATTCCGCGGGTGCGGGAAATCATCGATGAGGCGGTGAAGGCGCAGCCGAAATGGTACCAGCTCCGTCGTCGCAAAAAATTCCTCGCCAACCGCGCGCTCTCGCCACCGACGTAAGAATAGGTCGTATAGGACCTATTTTGAAGTTCTTCACTGATTAGGCCTTTATTCCATTCACAGGATAGGAAGCACTGAAGGATCTCGGAGCCCAGGAAACCTCCGCTAGCCAGGGGCCTGCTCCGTTTGCTCATGGTTATCGAGGCTAAATCTGTGTCTGAATCTCGACGACGCATTTTGAAAAACCGCGTTGTTCGAATTTGCCTTTTTCTTTTTGTCATCACGTTGGCGGTTGGCGCCTACTCTCTCGCACGTTCCTACCAATACTACGCAGAGATCATCGATGCACGTCTCGCCAGTGGTTATCTGACCAGCAGGCCCGGTCTTTACGCGGCTCCGCGTGTGCTGCAAGCGGGCCAGAAGTTGTCTCGCGAGAAGCTTGTGGCGGCACTGCGTCGTGCCGGATACCTGGAATCAAAAGCGAGCGATGTTTGGAGCGGAAGTTTTATCGTTACGGATTCAACGCTCGAGATCCGGCCAGGGCGATCAAATACAAGAGAGCCAGATCTGATCCAGGTGAGCTTTGCGGGAGATGAGATCTCTGAATTGCGCGGCGATGGCATTCTCCTCGACTCGTTTACCCTCGAGCCGGAGATCCTGTCTAACGATCTCTCTTCGAAGGGCGGAAAACGCGAGCTCCTGAGCTACGGCGAGATACCTGATGTGATGGTCCAGGCGATTCTCGCCATCGAAGACCGCCGTTTCTTCGAGCATTCGGGCGTTGACCTCAACGGGCTCGCCCGGGCGTTGTTGAGAAACGCGGGCGACGAACGGCTGGGTCAGGGCGGTTCGACGATCACTCAGCAGCTCGTCAAGAACACGTATCTCTCGCCTGAAAAAACTCTCGAACGAAAGTACGCAGAGGCGATGTTGTCAGTGGCACTGGAACGCCGGCTCTCGAAGCATGACATCTTTGCGCTCTATTGCAATGAGGTCTACCTGGGCCAACGTGGCGCTGTTGCGGTTCGTGGCATCAAGGAGGCCGCGAGAGTCTTCTTCGGGAAAGAGCTTCGCGATCTCAGCCTCGCGGAAGCAGCCACGCTGGCGGGGATGATCCAGAGCCCCGCGCACTACTCGCCTGTGCGACATCCGGAGGCCACGCGCAGCAGAAGAAACGTCGTTCTCACAGCGATGGAACAAAACGGCCGGATCACGCGCGAACAAAACACGGCGGCGAGTGCTGAACCGGTCGCGGTTGCGCCTGTTCCCGAAGTCGACAACTCGCTGGCGCCGTACTTCGTCGATTACGTAAATCGACTTACAGAATCAGGAACCAGCCAGCGAATCTACACAACGATCGATCTCGAGTTGCAGCAGGCTGCCGAGCGGGCACTGAAGCGGCAGTTGGATCGACTCGATGCGGGCTACGCTGCTCGCGGCCTCAAACCGCAGGCTGCGCTCGTCGCTTTGGATCCGCACACGGGCGACGTGCTCGCGATGGTGGGCGGACGCAACTACGCCGAATCACAACTCAATCGCGCCACCGATGCTATGCGCCAGCCCGGCTCGACCTTCAAGCCGTTTGTTTACGCCGCAGCGCTTGAAGACGGAATGTCGCCGGTGCGGTTGTTTATGGATGCGCCGCGGGATTTTGTGTACGACCGTAACCGCACCTATCGTCCGGCAAACTATGGCGGTGGCTATTCGATGGGCGAGGTGACGATGCGCACCGGTCTCGTCAAGTCGCTGAACGTCGTCACAGTTGATATCGCGTTGCAGACGGGACTTGCGCGCACGGCAAATCTGGCGGCGAGGTTTGGTTTGCCAAAACCGGAGCGCTATCCGGCGCTTGCTTTGGGAACGGAGGAAGTGACGCCGCTCCAGTTGGCCGCGGCGTATGCTGCATTTGTGAACCAGGGCCGGCGCGTGAATCCAAAAGCGATCGCGAGTGTGGGCGAACCACCTGCGGCGCATGCCGAGCCGTTAGCGGTGGATCAGGTAGTCAGTCCGACAACGGCCTACATGATCACGAACATGCTTTCCGGCGTGATCGATCGCGGCACTGCCCGGAAGGCTCGCGGTGCGGTGCGTGGGACTGCAATCGCCGGCAAGACCGGAACGTCGCGCGATGGATGGTTCGTCGGCTACTCGCCGAACCTCGTTTGCGCGGTATGGATCGGTTTTGACGACAACAAACAGCTTGGTCTTACTGGCGCAGAGGCAGCCTTGCCGGCGTGGGTTGATTTCATGAACGAGGCAGTTGCGTTGCGACCTGATTTAGGTGGCGAGAACTTCGAGTGTCCCGAAGGCATTAAGTTTGTGGAGATCGATTCGGCCACGGGGTTGATTTCGACCGTGACGTGTCCCTTGCGCGAATTGATAGCGGTAACTGATCGGATGTCGCCCAACCTCGAGTGCTACCTGCATGGGAATTTGCCAGTGCAGACAAGCCCGTTTGCGGACGAGCGTGAATCAAGCACGGAACAGGTTGCAGTAAGCAGGAGCAGTAATCGCGACGTGTTTGTTCCCGCTCCTGGCCGGACACGAGTAAGCGTTGATCCAAATGGGCGTCGATCGTTAGTCAACGATCTGCGCTAATCAGCGTTCGAGTATCACCTGCGCGATCGCGTGCTCGCTCGTGTGTGAGATCGTTAGATGAGTTGCCGTCGCGCGGAACTCATTGAAAAGAGTCAGCACCTGTCCGCTGAAGATCAGGTACGGCGCGCCGCTTTCCCGGGCTGCGACTTCCACGTCCTGCCAGCTAATTCCCCCACGCCAGCCAGTTTGCAATGCTTTCAGCGCCGCTTCTTTTGCCGCGAAGCGCGCTGCATAATGCTGTGCCGACACTGCGCCGCGGGCGTCGCAGTATGCGCGCTCGGCGGGCGTGTAAACACGCTCGGCGAACCGCGGCGTGCGCAAGAGCACTTCGCGAATACGCGCGACTTCGATAATGTCTATACCAATGGAAACAATCATCAGCGACGACAACCTCAGCGAAGCAGGATTTTACTGGCGCGAGAGCGACGGCGTGCGCGCGCTCGTTTGCGCCCCACTCGAACAAGACGGCTTTGTTAACGGGTTCTCGACGCGTCTCGGTGGCGTCAGCGAGATGCCCGCGAACGCGCTCAGTCTGGCGGGCTTTAACGAAGACGCAGCCGAGAACATTCTGGAGAATCGTCGCCGCTTTCTCAAGCTTTTTCCGGGCAAGTGGGAACTGGCGGGCTGCTGGCAGGTCCACGGCGCTGACGTGCGCGTGGTCCACACGGCTGAAGAAGCAAAGCCTGCTGAGAACCAACTCGGCGAGACGATCTTTTGCGACGTGATCGTCAGCAACGCAGATGGAGTGCTGGCGGCGGTGAAGACTGCCGACTGTGTTCCGATTCTGCTCGGCGATCCGGTGAGTGGCGCTTTTGCTGCGGTACACGCGGGATGGCGCGGCACGCTGGCGAGTGCGGTGCTTGTGGGCGTCGAACGCCTGGCGAAGGAATACGATGCGAGGCCAGAAGACTTGCGCGTCGCGATTGGTGCTTCGGCTGGTCCATGTTGTTATGAAGTCGGCAGCGAAGTGATTGAGGCTTTCACGAAGAAGTTCGCGGGCGCAGAAAAGTTATTCACCGAAACTCGCCCCGGACACGCGCTGGTCGATTTACTTCAAGCGAATCGAGATCAGTTGGAATCAGCCGGAGTGTTGCTGGGACGAATTCACACCGCTCCGATCTGCACGATGTGTCGCACAGATCTCTTCTTTTCATACCGCAAAGAAAAGAGCGTACACGGAAAAGTTGGACGTTTGATGGCTGTGGTTGGAAGAAAGTAAAGAAATGTTATCCACAGATTACACAGATTGTTCAAATTATCTGTGTAATCTGTGGATGGATTTATTCCACGTTGAGCCACATCTTCACTTCGCGCGTCACGGGCGGAAAACAAGCTTCGTCATTGCACGCCTGGAAGCGGAGCTTGCCTTTGATCTCGCCGGATCCTCCGGAGTAGTTGGCCGGCACTGTAACGTTGAAACGAATCATCGCTTTGCCTTCGTAGACGGCCACGTTGCCCTTGGAAAACTTTAGCTTCCTCATCAGCGGGCGCGGGTACGAGATAGGACCAATACTCATGCCTGACGGCGTTTCGACGTCGAGCTTTGTGGGCACGAGAAACTTGTCGAGCGGCTTGTTCGACTGGACGTGAAGTCCGTGAGGGATGTCCATTACGACCGTGGCGCGCACGTTGCGGCCTTTCTTTGTCTTGTCAGGAGCTAATGCACCGCTGAGTTTTACGTCGTCGGAAGACTGCGGCGGTACCGGTTTCGAGTAGAGAGTCGCGGGAATTACGAGAAGAACGATTAATGACAGTATCCGAGAATGTTTGAACATTTTAGTTGTTAGCTCCGACCAAAGTGGTTTGAATGCGATTACTAAGTGAGCCTTGTCGCGCCGCCAGTTGCCCGCACGCAGCAAAAATGTCTCGCCCGCGCGGTCGCCGCACGTAGGCATGAATGCCTTTCGACTCGAGAATGGTTTTGAAGCGCTGCACCGTTTCGTCGTTTGATGGTTGATAGGGCAGCGGGTCCGCTGGATTGTGCGGGATCAGGTTTACTTTTGCTTTGATGCTGTGGCGGTTGAGGAGATTGGCGAGTTGGCGCGCCTGTTCGTCGGAATCGTTGACGCCGTCGAGCATCACGTATTCGAAAGTCAGCAACTCGCCGGGCTTTAATGTTTTTTCGAACGTCTTGCAGGCGCTGAGTAATTCTTCGAGTGGCCAACGCTTGTTGATGGGCATCAGCTCGTTCCGCAGTTCATCAGTTGGCGCGGCCAGTGAAATCGCCAGGTGCGGCCGGTCTGAAGTCCGGGCCAGTTCTAAAATGCGTGGCACGACTCCGGCGGTCGAAACTGTGACGCGATTCGGAACGATGTGCAGACCTTGAGGATCGGCCATTACGCGCAAAGCTTTCAAAAGCTCTTCGAGGTTCAACAGTGGCTCGCCCGCACCCATTGCCACCAGGTTCGTTCCGCGTGGTGGTTTGACGCCGGTTCCGTAAGCGTCGTTCAAAGCGATCTGGATCTGTTCGACGATCTCGCCGGCGGTCAGGGAACGAAGCAGGCCGAGCTGGGCTGTCAGGCAGAAAGTGCATTGCAGCGGACATCCCGATTGTGATGAAAAACAGATCGTGTCGCGGCGTTCTTCGGGGATGAAGACGGTTTCGACCGGCAGGCCGTCGTGGGTTTTCATTAGATAGCGGCGGGTGCCATCGGTCGAAAGGTACTGCGATTCTGTTTTGAGAGTTGCCGACCGTGCCACTTGGTTTAGGCGCGTTCTTAAGTCCTTTGGCAGGTCAGTGATGTCGTCAAAACTGCGCAAACGACGGTGTTGGAGCGCCGCGAAGAGCTGGCGGCCGCGGTAGGCGGGCTCGCCCAACGTTTCCACGAATGAGACCAATTCCGGCTGAGTAAGCCCAGTTAACTGAACTGCCTTTTCCATGCAGAATCATCTTAGCATTTGAGCGCGCCGGGCTCATCCGGGGAGGAACTCAAAGAATGCATGCTGACGTATCTCCTTGGAGTGCGGTGCCTTGGCACCGCTTTCGCCAAGTCCGA
>DASVGE010000355.1:0-79456 GCA_036379695.1 Pyrinomonadaceae bacterium
CCACGAACAAAAGGCAAGCGCGTCGTTAAGTTGCATCAAGGTTCCGACGGCCGGTGACTAAACTTCCGCGCCCCCATATTTACGGAGGTAACTAATGCTCAGGATAGGAAAGAATGCCAAGGATCAGGAAGACAACGACCACTCCAGCCAAAGACCAGAGGTTCCTGATTACTCCACTGCCAAGAACTACCAGTCGTATCAGCCAACGAATAATGAACCAAAACCGGCAGTCGATGCGACAGCAAGCAGCGGTTCTCGCGCCATGACCGAGAGCGAGACCCTGGCGAGAGATATCAAGGAGGGTACGCTCAGCGGTTTCGTGGGCGGCGGTACTGTTGTCACCGGCGAAGCGAATTTTAAGGCCATGATGAGAGTTGACGGGCACCTGTCGGGTCGCGTCAGTTCCTCGAGCGGTACGCTCATCGTGGGGGCAAATGGCAAGGTTGACGCGAATATTGAAGTTGCCGTGGCCGTAATTCATGGAACCATTAACGGCGACATCATCGCGACGCAGCGTTTGGAACTGGGCCGTGCCGCCAAGGTAAACGGCAACATCCAGACACCGTCGCTGATTATCGAGCAAGGCGCGATCTTTGAAGGAACCTGCAAGATGTTGCAGATGAGCGCGGCGGCGGACAAGGTGAAGAAGAAGGAAGAGCCGCTTGATACTTCGCGGATGAAGACGATTCCGGCGGATAGTGCTAAGACTACCGATATTCCGGCAGCGACAAGCGTCGTCAGCTAGATCGGCTTAAGATTGGATTTCAGGGGTGGTCCCACGGGGCCACCCTTTATTTTTGCCACGGATACACGGATAAAATCCGGATTTTTTATCTGCGTTATCCGTGGCTAATGTATGATTCACATTCCTATGCTCAATAGAATAATTGGTATCTCGCTGGTCTGCGTGGCTCTGTCGTCGGCAAGCTTCGCACAAAAACAGACACTCCTGCAGATTGTCAAAGCCGAAGATGAGCGCCGCTGGGATGATGATCTGCGCGGGCTGTTTTCGAGTCCGAATGCGTTGGTCCGGAAACGTGCGGCGCTCGCGGCGGGACGTATCGGAAACGAAGACGCGATCGGCGCGCTCACGAATCTGCTCGAAAAGGACGCTGACCCGAGCGTTCGTGCGATGGCCGCTTTCGCGCTCGGCGAGGTTGAATCGGAAGCAGGCGCGAATGCCCTGCTCGCGGCACTGAAGAACAAAAGTGGACTGGTTGAACTCCGCGCACGGGCCATCGAAGCTTTGGGCAAGATCGCCGCCGCCCTGCCACGCGAGCAGGAAGCTCGTCAACGCGAACTCGGAGCCGCGATCCTCGAGACGCTGAAGGCGGAACCAGGTCAAACGGCGGCGAATACGTCGCTGGTTCTTTTGGGCGTGACAGCAGTCTTGCGCTCACGACCCGCCAACGCCGGTTCAACGCTCGCAAAGTTTTTGACCAGCTCAAACTCGCGCGTCCGTGCTGACGTAGCGAACGCACTCGCGCGCCTGCGACTGAAAGACGGCAATGAGCAACTACGAACACTGCTGACGTCAGATCTCGATCCGATAGTACGCGCGAATGCGGCGCGCGTTCTTGGAGTAACTGAAGACAAACAGTCGGTCGATGCGTTGCTGTCGCGCGCTACTGACGACAAAGACTCACGAGTCAGAGTTAGCGCGATCCGCGCTCTTGCTTCTATTAGAGATCCACGCGCTGCCGAACCATTGCTCGCGCGTGGCCAATTACTGAGACCGGCTGATCAGAACGAAATCCTCGAGATCGCAACCACGCTGGGCCGTTTGCTGGCTCAAAAAGAAGATCGCAATGCCATCGCCTGGCTGCGCAAGCTCAACGAAACGCTCAACCACACGGCGCCCGAAATAGATCTTGCTTTCGTGCGCATTGCTCCGGCGACCTATCTCGCTGACTTCGGAACCGCGGACGAGGCGAAGCGAAAGGTTCAGGAGACCATCCTGCTCAACTGGCGCGCGGCCTCTGGTGTCGCCTCTGGTCTCGGCGAAGTCGCAGCGCTGCCTGAAACAGTCTCCAACAAATCCGAGCTTGCTGCTACGGCCCAAAGTCTGCTGCGCGCGATGCTCGACTACCGCAATTCCGGTCTCAACATCAATACCCTTGTCGCGGTTCATTCCGAGTACGCCATTCCGGACGTGCTTCGCGCCCTCGCCGCGTTCAAGCCGACGGATCTGGCAACGGTCGCGCGTGCACATCTGAACGATAGCGACGTCATCGTTCGCGGTACCGCCGCGGATCTGTTGGGTGATCTTCCGCCTTCCGAAGAAAACAGCCGCTTGCTCATTTCGGCGTGGCCACAGGCCGCGAACGACACTCTCAACGATGCAGCACTCTCGATCATCGACGCACTCGGCAAGCAAAAGACCGACATCGCAAACAACCAACTCAAAGAAGCGCTAAAATCAGGCGATCAGTTGATCAGGCAGCGGGCGGCTGCGGCGTTGAAAGCCGGTGGCGGCGGCGATTTCACAGCGCAGATCGGAACGGTGCAAACACGCAACACCGACGCTGATTACCGGCGCGCCCTGTCACGAATCGGTAAAAATGTGCGTGCTGTCGTGACTACGAGTAAGGGTTCGTTTACTATTGAGTTGCTCCCCGAAGCAGCCCCGCTAACAGTCGACAACTTCGTTCAGCTTGCCCAACGGAATTATTACCGGAACGTCACTATTCACCGCGTGGTGGCAAACTTCGTGATTCAGGACGGCGATCCGAGGGGTGACGGCAATGGCGGACCGGGATACCAGATCCGCTGCGAGATTAATCAGGTGCCTTACGATCGTGCCGTAGTCGGAATGGCATTGTCGGGCAAAGACACGGGCGGCTCACAGTGGTTCGTCACCCACTCACCGCAGCCGCACCTCGACGGTGGTTACACGGTTTTTGGGCGCGTCGTCGCAGGAATGGATGTGGTAGACAAGATTGTCCGGGGCGACATGATCCAGTCAGTGACGATTAGAGAAGGCAGGCGACGCTAGGACGCCTCCTTGGAGTGCGGTGCCTTGGCACCGCTTTGGCCGGTGTTCGGATAAGGAGATCATGAGTAATTTGTTATCCAGATGGACCAAAGCGGTGCCAAGGCACCGCACTCCAAGGAGGCGTCCTAGCGAAAGTGATCTGCTTGTTCTGTGGATTGTAGTTTTTGTTATTTGCTTTTCGCAGGAACTAAACGCTCAAACGTCGCCGAAGCCGGCGCAGAGACATTCCTACAAGATCGACCTGAAGATCGATTTCGACAAGCTCACCTACACGGGCGTGGAACGAGTGCGCTGGGTGAATCGTGGCGAGAAGGCGAGCTCGGTTATCTACTTTCATCTTTATCCAAACCTGCGCACCGGCGATCAGCCGTTTCCCTTCAACACGCCTGCAGCAGATTCTGACGAACCGCGTATCGACATTCTCGAAGTGCGAGCCGGCGGCGACGACTCTCTGCTCTTTTCCGCCCTCGACGATCAGGCCACGACGCTTCGCGTAAGCCTGCGCGAACCGGTGGCGCCCGAGGCTTCGACAGAAGTCGTCATCAGGTTCAAAGGTTCAGTCCCGGAAATCGATCGTGACGAAACCAGCCTGACCACGCACGTCGTCAAGCAGGTCAGCGCCGCAATGCTTAGCGAGCGCGAGATGCGGCGCGCGCGCGATATCAACTTCCGCTGTCGTGGCGTAATGCTTCTCGGCACTGCGTACCCGGTGCTCGCCGTCCACGATGGCGACGACTGGCGCCGCAAGCTCGAATCTTCCGTCGGCGACTTCGTCTTCAACGAATCAGCAGACTACGAAGTCACAGTCAGTACAAACCAGGGCGTCGAAGTGTTTACTTCCGGCACGGAGACCGGGCCGAAAAGCGAGAAGAACGGTCAAACGTTTACTGCCTCCGCCTTGCGCGACTTCGCCATCCTCGCCGGGCGCGGTCTACGCAGCGAACACACGGAAGTGCAGGGCGTCGCCGTCAGATCGATCTACCTCGCGGAGCATGAACGTGTCGGGAAGCGTACTCTGGCGGTAGCGGCGAACGCCCTGCGCGTATTCACGTCACTGTTTGGACCACTGCCGTTCAAAACGATCAGCATCGCCGAAGCTCCACTCGTCGCAGGACTCGGAAGCTGTGAATTCTCCGGGCTCAACATCGTCGCCAGCGCCTACTTTGTTGACTTCGACTCGCCCGCAGTCCGCAATCTGCCGGAGATCATTCGCGAGCAAAGACCCTCGGTCGAGGAAAGTCTCGAATGGGCCGTGGCTCACCTGGTCGCGCACCAGTGGTGGGGAGCGGCCGTCGGCAACGATCCGGGGCGTGAGCCGCTGCTCGACGAAGCGTTGTCGGCGTGGTCGTCACTGCTCTACTACAAAAACACTTACGGCGAAGTAAAAGCGTCCGCGGTTTTAGACGATCAGGTGCGTGGCGTTTATCGGCTTTACCGCACCTTCGGCGGCGACGACATGGATGCGGATCGTCCCTCTCGCGACTACCGCAACACGTTTCAATACGCTGCCATCGTCAGCGCCAAAGGCGCGATGATGTTCGTGGATCTCACAAAGACGCTCGGTGAAGAGAAGATGTTCGCCGCCCTCCGAAACTACTATCAGGCGAACCTCTACGAGATTGCTCAACTCGAAGACCTGAGAATTGCCCTCATTGCCGAGGCCCCGGTTGAACAAAGGCGAATGATTGGACGTACATTTACCCGCTGGCTAACTGCGAAGCGAGGCGACGAAGACATTGCGCCTCCCGATCAGGAGTTGGCGGCAACGCTCGGACTCCCCTCGAAGCAAAATCCCCAAAAGTCGGGTGACAAGAATGCGTTCAACGCTTTTGCAAGGGTCGGGAAATTCTTTTGGCAGCAAGTAACACGCATCCGGTAACTATTGAGAGAAGCCTCGAGCGTTTGGGATGGCTGATGGACGACGTCTTCCGAATTCCTGTCCTCGGCTGGCGCTTTGGTCTTGACGCACTGATCGGCCTCGTTCCGGGCCTGGGCGATATAAGTACAACGCTCGTTTCCTTCTACATCCTTGCCGCAGCCGTGCGTTATCGCGTTCCAAAGATCACGATGCTGCGCATGGGATTAAACATCCTCATCGACTACATCGGCGGAGCGCTGCCGTTCGTCGGCGACGTTGCTGACGCCTGGTGGAAATCAAATCGTAAGAACCTTGAGTTGCTGCAGAAGCGCGCCACGGTTTCCGCTGAAGAAGCGCGATCGGGAAGAGCGAGTGATTGGTTGTTTGTGGGGATGATTATGCTGCCACTGGGGTTACTGGCGTTCGCCAGCGCCGCCCTCAGTATCTATCTGGTATATCGCTTTCTGAATTACTAGCCGAACAATGAGCCACAAAAAGGCACAAAAGGCACAAAATAATGACTAAGTTTTTGTGCCTTTTGTGCCTTTTTGTGGCTAGCTTTAAACGGTAGCTTCCTGCGGCAACACGCGTTCGATCGCTGACTTCAACATATCCAGTCCGCGCTCACCCGCGGCGAAACTCTTGAGTTTACCTTCCGCGTCGAACAAGTAATACGCCGGCACAAACCCCTGATCGTTCTGAAACGCGTCTTTTAATTTGTGTTCGTTGTCTACTGCTACCGGCTCAGTGATCTCATACTTGCTAATCAGGTCACGCACGGTTTCGACGTCGGTATCCGCTTCGTAGCGAGGCATGTGAATCCCGATCACGCGCAACCCCAACTCTCGCTTCTCATCACGCCATTGCCCAACACGCGGCAGATTGTCTTTGCAAATGCCGCAACTCGCCGACCAGAAATGGACCAGCGTCGGATGACCCGCTGCTTCTGATTCCGCATGCGCCTGAGTACCGCCAAACCATTCAGTTGCGCCTTCAAGACTGGGCAACTGTGTTCCAATCTTCATTGCCATGTTCGTGTTCTCGATTTCCAAAACCATCCACAGATTACACAGATCAATCTGCGTAATCTGTGGATAGGTTGAATTAGTTAAGTGTCTTCTGACCGGGCTTCCACTCAGCCTGGCAGAGACCGCCGGTCTGCAACGCCTGGATCACGCGAAGCGTTTCTTCAGCCGAACGACCAACGTTCAGGTCGTGCACGACTTTGTAGCGAAGAATGCCTTCCGGATCGATCACGAAGAGACCGCGCAGTGCGATACCACGATCTTCGATGAGCACGCCGTAGTCGCTCGCCACTTTCTTCGTCGAGTCTGCCGCCAACGGGTATTTCAATCCTTCCACTCCGCCCTTGTCGCGAGCAGTGTTAAGCCACGCGCGGTGCGAATAAACCGAGTCGGTCGAGATGCCGATGACGTCGGCGCCGATGTCCACGAAGTCCTGGTAACGGTCGCTGAACGTGGTCAACTCCGTGGGGCAGACAAACGTGAAATCAAGTGGATAGAAAACCATAACCAGCCACTTGCCTCTGTAGTCGGAGAGTTTTACGGGCTCGTTCAGTTTTTCGATGTTCTTCGTCGAGGCCATTTCAAAATCCGGCGCGGGCTGGCCCACCTGCGCTTTCTCTATTGCTGCTGCTGTTGCTGCTGTCATGTATCCTCCAAGTAAGTTGTTATTGCTTTTTGTAATCTGTTGCTCCACAACAATCAGGACAACGTCCTCTCAGTGTTAAGTGAACTGACTGTGGTTGGAAGTGCGACTTGCGCGCCGCGGCCTGCATGAGCTTGGCGGCTTCCGGCAAATCGAAGTCGACCAGCTTGCCGCAATCGTTGCAGATGGCATGGTCGTGGCGATCGGTTTCGCGGTCGTAGCGGCTGGCGCAATCTCCAAAATTGATCTCGTAAACCAGCCCGGCCTCTTTCAGGTAGCGCAACGAGTTGTAAACGGTTGCGTAGCTAATACCGGGCAGGCGCCGCCGGGCCGCCTCAAAGATGTCGCTGGCGGTCGGGTGATCGTCGCGTTCCTGGATCACCTGAAAAACCGCCTCTCTTTGGGGAGTTAGCTTTGGCTTTTCCTTGGTTACTTTCACGGTGGATTTAGACTAATTCTAAATCGCGGATTTGTCAAACGCGGATGAGGCGGATTTTTAAAAACCGGATTTTCACAGATTGGGGTGTGATTTTGCGAAGGCGATGATGCGGTCGACGTAGCTTTGGAATGGAGGGCAGTGGATGTTGTGGGGGGCCAGGAGTTGTTGAGCCTGGGTGGAGTCGTAGAGTTGTTTGACGAAGAAGTAGGGGACGGCGTCGTGGGGTAAACCGGTGATGCGTGGGGATGGGGGAAGCATCAGGAAGAAGCGTACCCACGTCGGAGGCGCGGTGATTTTCGAGCGATGACCGTCGATCGAACCGGCGATTGCATTGAATAGTTGGTTTGTCGTTAACGGCGCTGGATCGGCGAGTTGCAAAGTCTTGCCGATGGCTCGCTCCTCGAAAGCCATTGCAGCCATCGCATCGACCACGAAATCTACCGGAACCAGGTTCAGGCTCACTTCGTGATTGCCGATATTTATCAGCGAGAGCACCCTGGGCCAGCGAAGCAGATAGTGAATCAGGTAATAAACGCCGTCGTACTTGCCCGTCTCGCCTGTTTGAGAATTACCGCAAACGACCGCGGGCCGGTGAATCGTAACCGGCAGATCGTCTTTAGCTGAGTCAACTTCCTGTTCTGCCAGGTTCTTCGACTCTTCGTAAAAGTTACGGTAACCGGCGTCGTGTCGAAGCTCGGTCTCGAGAATCACTCCTTCGCGTTTACCTGCTACGTAGCAAGTCGAGACATGATGAAACTGTCGCAGGCGCGGGAGTGTGCGCGCGAGTGCGACGACGTTCCGTGTGCCGCCGGCATTAACACGCATCGCAAGGTCCTGCGGAACTGCCAGGTCGTAAACGGCGGCGAGATGAAAGACGCGCGTGGTTAGCTGTTGAGCCAGATCGAGATCCGCGGCGTTCAGTGCGAGTCCGGGCTCGCTGATATCGCCCTCGACAATCCTGAAATCATCGATACTCTTCCCGCAAAGCTGCGCAAGCCGCTCGATCTCTTCCACAGCACGCGAACGCAGCGACGGTTGTACCAGCAGAATGAAGTCGCAGTCTTTCCGCGCGAGGCGTTCCAGCAGGCGGTTAGCGATAAATCCCGGAAACCCGGTTATGAACAGTGTTTCTCTATCCGGCATGGAGTACCCTGAGTATAATTCACGCCCAAACTACCATACGATCCGAAAGGTCATATACATGAACCTCCATTTGATGTTGGTGCGCCGAACGGCGCTGGCTCTCGCGCTCTTATTAACGGCAATCTTCTCAGTCGCCGCACAGGATAAAGATCAATGCAGCCTCGTCAAAGTAACACTGCTACAGGTTAACGATGTCTATCAGTTTGCACCCGTCGATCAAGGCACTAAAGGCGGCCTCGGCCGCGTGTTGACGCTCAAAAAAGCAATCCAGCAGGAAAACCCAAACACGCTGCTCCTGATGTCGGGCGACACCATTTCACCGTCGGTGGAATCGATAACCTACAAAGGCGCGCAGATGATCGAAGCCTGGAACGCAATCGGTCTTGACTACGCCACGTACGGTAACCATGAATTTGACTTTGGACCAGACGTGCTGAAACAACGAATCAGTGAGTCGAAGTTTGGCTGGATCGCGGCGAACGTTATCGACAAGCAATCGAATAAACCCTTCGGCGATGCGAAGCGATACGTGGTGCGCGAGTTTGGCGGCGTGAAGGTCGGAATCTTTGGTCTGGTACTGCCGGACACAAAGATCACTTCGAAACCGGGAGACAACGTCGAGTTTCGCAGTCCCTGCGACACGGCCAAAGAGATCGTATCCGAGCTTCACGCGCAGGGCGTCAAAGTGGTGGTAGCTCTGACGCACCTTTCGATGCGCGAAGACAAAGAGGTCGCTCGTTGCGCGGGCGTTAACCTGATCGTCGGTGGTCACGAACACTCGCTGCTCGAGTCGCATGCAGGCAAGGCGCCTATTTTCAAGATGACCTCGGACGCGCGCGAGCTCGGCCGCATCGATCTGAACATCAACTCGACGACCGGCGAGCTCGATAGCATCGATTGGAAAGTGATTCCTGTCGACAGTACGACCCAGGAAGCGCCCGAATTTGCGGCAATCTATAAAAAGTACGCCACGTTGCTGGCTGAACTTGCCAAGCCCATCGGCAGCACGAGCGTGGCGCTTGATGCGCGCAGTAAGGAAAACCGCACGCGGGAAACGAATGTCGGCAACTTCATCGCTGACGCTTTTCGCAAAGCACTGATGGCCGATGTTGGATTCACGAACGGCGGCTCGGTCAGGGCTGACACCATCATCAGCCCCGGAAAACTTACCCAGCGAGACCTGCTTTCGATGCTGCCATTTAAAAATAAACTGGTTAAGATTGAAGTGACGGGCGCCACATTGCGCGCGGCGCTGGAGCACGGCGTGAGTCGCAGCACAGGAGATTCGGAGCCGGGAGAGTTTCCGCAAGTTTCCGGGATTCAATATTCTTTCGATGCGAGTCGCCCGCCCGGTTCGAGGATTGTCGAAGTAAAGGTGAATGGCCTGCCACTCGACGACGCGAAGAAATACACGATGGCGACGACAACATTCACGGGACTCGAAGGCGGCGACGGTTACGCGATGTTCAAGGGCTCTAAAGTAATCATCGCTCCCGATCAAGCCCCGACCGACGCTGATGCGGTCAGAAAAGCGATCGGCACGAGGCCCATTGCGCCGAAGGTTGAAGGACGCATCAAGCGCTTAGACGCAGGTCAGAAGTCTGGGACAAACTGTAACTAGGTGATGTTTTATGGACACCTATGACGACGTAGCAGCAGCGAAACGCTTTGAAGCCAATCAACTCTTCCACGAGGCTTACGAGGCGCAGCTCGAGCAGGATTACGAACGGGCAATCGAGCTCTACAAACGCTCAATCGAGACGTACCCGACCGCGGAAGCCCACACCTTCCTCGGATGGGTTTACAGTTTTCAGAAGCGTTACGATGAGGCGATCGAAGAGTGTCTGGAAGCGATTCGCGTGGACGAGACGCTCGGGAATCCGTACAACGATATTGGCAGTTACCTGCTGGCGAAGGGTGATCCGTACACTTCGGTACGTTGGTTCAAGCGGGCGTTGTTAGCGCCGCGCTACGAGTCGTATGCGTTTCCGCATTTCAACCTCGGAAGGGTTTATGAAACGAGGCGCCAGTTTCTCGATGCCGCGCGACATTACGGCTTAGCACTCGAGCAAAAACCCGATTTCACTGAAGCGGCGGTAGCGCTGAGAAGAATGCAGGCACGTCTTAACTAACCAGTATTTTTTAGCCACGGATTTACACGGATTTCATTCACGGATTTTCTTTTAATCTGTGTATGAAATCCGTGTAAATCCGTGGCTGAATTACTGCTTCAAAATTTCGATCTTCTCGCCCTGCTCGTCAACCGCGACGTAGATCACTTCCGCTTCGGTGACGCGCACGCGTTCACTCTTACCCAGTCGCTCTACTTCGACCACCACGCGTACGGTTATTGAAGTCGTCCCGACACGCATCGTCTCAGCATAAAAACTCACCAGGTCGCCCACGAAGACGGGCTTGTGAAAGATCACTTCCTTCATCGCTACCGTTACGAAGCGTTCCATTCTCGTGTGACGATGAGCTTCGATCGCGCCGGCGGTGTCGATGTAACTCAGAATCACGCCGCCGAAGATCGTGCCTCTCGAATTGGTGTCGCGTGGCAGCAGTGTGATCCGTATCGCTGGGTCTGTGTATTCGTGCATGCGGCTATCGTAAGACGGAACAAACAATCAGACAACGGTGTCTAAGTTCCCGCTCCCCGTCAAACAAGACCTGGAGAAAGATCGTGAAACTATGGAAACCTTCGAAGATCTCGGAACATTGCTTTTCGGTGGAGTAGCTGCGGCGATCGTTCTGGCGGTGGCGTTCGTCCTGATAAGAATGCGGCTGCAAGACAAGAAAGAAGATAGTCACAAATCGTCACGGATCTTTACGGATTAGGTCCGTAACGCTCCGTGGTCCACTCGGTGATGGCGCGTTTGAGATCGTCGAGGTGGTCGTCAAAGAAATGTCCGGCGCCAGGAATGACGACCAGCCGCACGGTCGTATTCTTTTCGAGATCTGCGGCCAGTTTTCTCAGTTGCTCGACATCTCCGTACTCGTCTTTCTCGCCGTGAACCAACAGTAAGGGCTTGCGGCAGGCACTGAGAAAACCGAAGTCATACTTTTCGAGCGGCGTTCCGATTCCTATCAAAAAAGCAACGCGAGGGTCGTGGATCCCGACCTCCAATCCCACGCGCGCGCCGAACGAGAAACCGCAGAGAGTTATGCGCTGCCCCGGATAATGCGCTGACAAGTAATCCAGTCCTGCGCGGACGTCATCAAGTTCGCCTCGTCCCTCATCGTGTGTACCCGTGCTTTGACCAACGCCACGAAAATTTACTCGCAGTACAGTGAGGCCCGCATCGTTCAAAGCAGCAGCGGCACGAAATACAACTTTATTGTGCATCGTGCCGCCGCCGAGTGGATGTGGATGTAGGACCAGGGCCACGCCTTTGGCCGGAGTTTGGCGAGGCTCCTTGAGAATTGCTTCTAACCGCCCGTGCCCGACAGGTATAAAGAGATTGCCGGCTGGATACATCTGGGCCGAACTAACCTTCTTCGCTGGAAGCTTCGGATTCGCCGCCCATAGCTTCTGTCGATGGTTCCGCGCTCATTGTTTCAGCCGCTTCGCTTTCTGTTGGCGGTGGCGGAGGGACTGCCTTGGATCTCCTGGACGCCTTCTTTGTGCCGCCCTTGCCTGCCTTGCTGGTCCGTTTTGTTGCCGCCTTCTTTGTTCCCTTCTTCGCTGCTTTCTTGCCGCCCTTCTTCGTTGACTTCTTGGCTGCCTTCTTGGTCGACTTCTTTGCGCCGCCTCTGGACTTGGATTTTGACGCGCTCTTCTTTGCCGCTTTACCGCCACCTTTGCGCGCGCCTCTGGACTTCTTGCTTCCTTTTTTGGCTGCCATTAGGTTCGCTCCTTATGTTTGTTTTGAGTTTGGTGCAACGTAACAAAATTATTAGAGACTGTCATCATGTTTTTCCTCTCGTTGCAACAAAGAAGCATGATCCAAAATTCAAGAGTTATGTAGACACCATCGAGCGTTTCGGCTACAGTAAAACTTGCTCTCCACACAACACGCGGTCCGGCTTAAAACTGCGGAAAGGCTGCCTCGATGCAAGATCATTACTCATCGTGCGTTCGTAACATTTACCAGCCATCCTCGCTCTATCTCAGCCAGTTTGTGCCAAACCAAACCAACCACTCGTCTGACCTTGGCGCCGATAGTGAGGTCCTGCGCACTGAACCGCGCGAGCGTAGAACGGCGCTGGTTGTTGACGACGTGGCTGACGTTACAGAAATGCTTGCGGTCGTGCTGACTCACGCCGGCTATTCCGTAACGACCGCTGCTTCCGCGCCCGCCGCACTCAAGGCCGTGCGCGAGCGCCAGTTTGACGTAATAATCTCCGATATAGGCATGCCCGAGATGAACGGTTACCAGTTGGCCCGAGAAGTGAGACAGTTGCCCGGATATGAGACTGTTCCGATGGTGGCCGTTACCGGCTACTCCATGTTCGACGACAAGGAACGCTCGACCAACGCCGGCTTCAACGCTCATATGACTAAGCCAATCGATCCTCGAGCGCTACTCGATCTGATCGAACAACTGTGAGTTTTACAATCAGACAGTTGAGCGATTGATGACGACTCCCGACGACAAACGCTGGTATCAATCCGAACCATTCCATCGAATCCTACAGTTTCTAATCGGCGCTATCGGTACGGGCCTCATTTTTTACCTGCTTCAGTTTTCCACCACCGCCATCTGCTGCGGCGACTTTGACGGCTACTATCACGTTCAGTGGACGCGCGAGCTCTGGGCGTCGATGAAGAGCAAGGCGTTTCCGCCGGCATTCCCCTGGCTGCCACTCACGACGCTGAATCCGAAGGACTATGTAGACCACCACCTGCTGTTCCACATTTTTCAGATACCGTTTGTTGCGTTTTCAGATCCGCGTTTGGGTGCGAAGATCGCGTCAGCGTTGTTCGGCAGCCTGGCGGTGCTCTCGTGCTATTGGCTGGTGTTGCGGTATCGCGTGCGGTATCCGCTGGTCTGGTTGGTCGCTTTGCTTTCGTGTTCCGCGCCGTTTCTGTTTCGAATGAACATGGCCAAGGCGCCGCCGCTCGCGATTGTTTACCTCATCATCGCGATACACCTGTTTTTTAAGCGAAAATACTGGCCACTGCTGCCACTGGCGCTGATCTTCACCTGGACGTACGACCTGTTTGTGTTGCTGGTGATGGCGACCGTGTTTTGGGTCATTACAATTGCCATAACAGATTTGAAGTTTGAGTGGCGGCCTTTGGTGTTTGTGGTGGTTGGCTGTGCAGCGGGAATGATCCTCAATCCGTACTTTCCGGAAAATCTGCACCAACTTGTCGAGCACATGAAGATCAAGCTCACCGTGTCAGAGTTCAACACGAAAGTGGGCTCCGAGTGGTACCCGTACGACTCATGGGAGTTTCTGGGAAACTCCGCCGTCGCTTGCATCGCGATGCTGCTCGGCTACATCGCATTCGAGCCTTCAGAACGCAAACGCGCGCACTACCCGATCTTTTTCATGCTGCTTTCAACAGCGCTCATGATCATGACTGCACGTTGGAAGAGGATCGCGGAATACTGGCCGCCGTTTGCCGTGCTGTTTGCCGGTTTTGCACTTCAGCCGTGGTTGCAGGGGCTTCGTCCGTATCCAAGACGCTTGTCACCGGATGTCATGGAAGAGCTGAAGCCGTTCTTCGATCGTGAAGAGAAGTTTGACGGCGCCTTTCGCGAGCTGCTCAAAGCCGTTGCCGCAGCGACTGTAGCACTCGTGTTATGTTTTTTTCTCTACTTCAACGTAACCGCGACCGTGAAGGAAATCTCGCAGAGTGAGCCTCACGATCACTATCGAAATGGCGCGCAGTGGCTCAGAGACAATGTCCCGCCCGGGCAAATCATCTTCAACACTGATTGGGACGACTTTCCGCGTCTGTTTTATTACGATCCCTCGCATTACTACGTCTCGGGGCTCGATCCCAGCTATCTGTTCGATAAGGATCCGGAGCTCTCGCGTCTCTACGATCGCATCACACTAGGGCAGGAAGAAGATCCGGGTCCATTGATTCGCAATCGCTTCGGCGCTCGCTACGTTTTTTCAGACAACCAGCATCACGATTTTTTCGATCACGCGCGAGCAAGCGGCTGGTTTGATATTGTTTACGAGGATACGGAATGTACCATCATGTACATCAGAGATGAGAAGTTTGTGGAGAACCCTCTTGGAGAGCCTGGCGATGAGTAAATTAGGTTGTGTCTTGCTGGTCGTTATTTTGTTCTTCGGCGCGTGCGGAGGCGAAAGCGCACCGACCAGCACCTCTAGCAGCAGCGCCACTCCGGCAGCATCGCCGACGCCAACTCCATCACCGCTCACAGGCTTCGAGAAGGACCTGCAATACGTTCGAAATGGTGGACACACGTACATCTGGATCTTTTCTCGAAAAGACGGCAAGCCTCTCGATAAAGAAGACAGTGCTTATCTACGAACCAACGCGCCACAGGTTGTCGATTGGGTGACTACGGATGAAGGGCGAAAGGTAATCGCGGGAACGAACTTCAATCTCGAAGAAGGAAATCTCGAGGCGCTCAAGAAGCGGTTCGTAACTGAGGATTACACCGGTAAATAAGCCACGGATTTCACGGATAACACAGATAAAAAATATCCGTGTTCATCCGTGTAAATCCGTGGCTAAAACTATCTTCCCGAACTGGCCGCGGTTCTCCATTAATTCATGAGCCTCGCGTGCCTCACTGAGCGGGAATACGCGGTCGACGACGGCGCGAATCTTTCCCTCCGCGACAAACTTCATTGCTTCCAGTAACTCCGCCTTCGAGCCCATGAAGGATCCGAGCAAGGTCAGGTGTCGATAGAAGACCTGCCTCAGATCGGTCCGCGCATCGAAACCGCTAGTGGCGCCGCAGGTAACTAACCGTCCGTTGTTTTTGAGGGCCGCGATCGATCCGGGCCAGGTTGTTGCGCCGGTGTGTTCCACGACTACGTCAACACCGCGCCGCTCAGTCAGTCGCCTAACTTCCTTCGGCCAGTCGTCGCGAGAGTAGTTGATGCTTTCATCAGCACCCAACTCACGCGCCTTCGCAAGTTTATCGTCAGAGCTTGCGGTCGTGATCACGCGTGCGCCACGCAGTTTCGCAATCTGGATCGCGATTGAACCGACGCCACTGCCGGCAGCATGGACCAGCACGTCCTCGCCCGGTTGCACGTTTGCGCGCGTCACCAGCATGTGCCACGCAGTCACGGTCACTAAAGGCAACGCTGCGGCTTCCGGCCAGCTCAGTTCAGTTGGTTTGGGGATGATGTTGGCGCCGGGCACCGCCACCAGTTCCGCATAACCACCCGGACGACGATACCCAATCATGTCGTACTCGCGACATAGATTGTCCTGACCGCTGAGACATGCCTGGCAATGCCCACAAGAAACTCCCGGCTGGACCATCACTTCATCGCCCGGCTTGACCCACGTAACGAGCTCCCCGACCTCACGCACCACACCGGCGACGTCGTTTCCCAGAATGTGCGGCAGCGGAATCTCGATGCCGGGCATGCCGTTGCGAACAAAGATGTCGAGATGATTTAGGGCGCACGCCTTTACTTCCACGAGCACTTCATTCGCGCGCATAACCGGATCGGGCACGTCAGTGTATTCGAGCACATCCGGTCCGCCGTGTTGTTTGAAGATGGTGGCTTTCACGGGCGTGTGCTCACTTGGCGGCTTGTTCACGCGCGTGGTACGAGGAACGGGTGAGCGGGCTCGATTCGACGTGATGAAATCCCAGAGACATTCCAATCTCGCGCCATTTTGCAAACTCGTCCGGAGTGACGTAGCGCTCAACCGGTAAACGGCGCGCGTGTGGCTGGAGATACTGGCCGATAGTCATGATGTCGCAGGAGACCGAACGCAGGTCGTGCATCAGGTTAACGACTTCATCGAAGGTCTCGCCCAGACCAACCATGATGCCGCTCTTGGTGAACATCCCGCGAGCTTCTCGATCGCGTCTCGTTGCAGCGCGATGGAGCAGTGTTAGTGATTGCTGGTAAACCGCGTCGGGCCGGACGCGGCGATACAGGCGCGCGATGGTCTCGGTGTTGTGGTTGAGAACGTCCGGTTGCGCGTCGAGCACGGTGTTCAGCGCGGCTTCATCGCCGTTGAAGTCAGGAATGAGGACTTCGACTTTGCACTCGGGATTCGCAGCACGGACTTCGCGAATCGTTTGCGCCCAGTGTGCGGCGCCGCCGTCGGGCAGGTCGTCGCGATTCACTGAAGTGATCACGGCGTGTGCGAGGTTCAAGTGATGCACCGCTTCGGCTACGTGACGCGGTTCGTCCCTGTCGAGGAGTCCGGGCTGTCCTTTGCCCACCGCGCAGAAGCCGCAATGACGCGTGCAGATGTCGCCGCCGAGCATGAAGGTGGCGGTGCGATCCGTCCAGCATTCGAAAATGTTGGGACAGCGGGCTTCCTGACAAACTGTGTGCAGGTTGAGCCCCTCGATGAGTTGCAGCACCTGGTTCTGATTCGTCGGGTCGCCCAGGCGGATGCGTAACCATTCGGGCTTTGGTTGACGGACCTTCTGATTGTTACTGATTACACGGAGTTCGCGGGCCAATTGATTACCTCTGAAAGGATTTTACGTGCTTTGGCGGCGTAAGCAAAATGGGCCGCTGATGACACGGATCTTGAAAGGGTATAAGCTGAGCCGCGCAAAAGTCCGGAAAGTGCTGAAAGGAGATCTCCGCGGATGAAATCACTTATCGCTGCGTGCTTTGTTCTTGTGGTGTCAGCTCATATTGTCGACGCTGATATCGCGAAGCCCAAAGAGCCGGAAAAGGCCGCCGCCGTCCGGAAGGTGCTGCATACGAGTCTGGAAATCGCGACCGATCCGAAGGCCTACGAGGCGAAACTTCAGATTACCGAGTCAGATTTGAAGAGCCTTCGCGCTGCGCTGGACGGCGCCGCAGGGAACACGCCTGTGGCTGCCAGCATTGCGCAAAGTCCCACGCGCACGATCATTGCCGGGTTGTTGATGTTTCTGGCTGTGTCAATCGCGGGAGTTTTGTTTGCGCGTTCTTCGTCGTTCGGGCGTGCTCAGAAGGTGGTTGGAGCGGTGATCCTGGTGGTTGCTGTGATTGGGGTTGCGGCGATCATGACGCGTGGAAACGCAGGACCGCCGGGATCGTATCGATGGAGAAACCTGCCGCAGGCGCTCGCCGAAGGAAAGCCAACCGCGGGCGGGCTCGACATCGAGATCATTCCGGACGATGCCCGGACGGGCGCGAACATGCGGCTCATTATTCCGCTGAAGAAGAACAGTCCCGGCGAGGAATAAGTGCAGAGCGCAGCAGAGATAAAGATGTGGCCCGTAGTTAGGGCTGTGCCGAACGCACGGGTGTTTGGCGCGATTGTGTTGCTGTGTGTTGTCGCCAGTGCGGCTTTCGCCAGTTGGTTGCCGCTACCGGTGTCGATCGTCACGGTTTTCCTCTTTGCGGGGCCGCACAACTGGTTTGAGTTGCGTTACTTCCTGATGCGACTGCCGGTGCGGTTTGGGAGGTCGCGCAACTTCTTTCTGACGGCGTTTGTCGGGTTGGGTTTGCTGACGCTCAGTTACGTCTCGCTTCCGTTGTTCTATAACGCGGTGCTGTGGAGTGATGAGGCTTGGACGACTGTCCTCGCTTCGTGGAATAGTCTGTTTTTGTTCTGGCTGGTCTTGCTGATCTGGTTGCGGGGCAAACAGAAGCCACGAGCGAATTGGACGTGGACCATACCGGTGGTGCTGGCGTTGTGTTCGTTGAACTGGCTATGGCCCGAACTTTTCAGTCTCGCAATCGTTTACGTCCATCCACTCGTGGCGCTCTGGTTTCTGGACCGGCATCTAGCTCGTACTCGTCCCGAGTGGCTGCGGACTTATCGGCGTTGTTTATGTGTGTTGCCGTTGGTGCTGATGGGAATGGTCTGGCAGTTGTCGCAGACTGCGCGGCTGCCAGACAGTAACGGGCTGTTCTGGCGGATCACGCAGCACTCCGGGGCGGAAGTGTTGCCGCAGGTGTCGAGTCATTTGCTCGTGTCAGTCCACTTGTTTCTCGAGATGCTTCACTACGCTGTTTGGATCATTGCGTTGCCGCTGATCGGACGTTGGGCAAGTGCAAGGGTCTGGGAGGTGAAGACGGTGCCAATCGCGCGACATGTCAGGGGCTTTCCGCGGTTGGTAGCGGGAATGCTGGTGCTTGCGCTCGCGGCCGTGGTTTTTCTTTGGCTGGGTTTTTCGATCGATTACTCAACCACGCGTGACATTTACTTCACCATCGCTATCGCTCATGTTCTGGCTGAAGCGCCATTCCTGTTGAGGATGATTTAGTGTCTCCGTCAGAACTCTGGCGTTTCCTGCCGGTTGGATATCTGGTCACGATCGCGATCGAGGTTCCGATCCTCTTCTTCGGGCTCTCAGCGCACCACTCAAAGCTTCGACGTGTTGTTGCGGGTTTCTGGTTGACGGCGTGTACGTATCCCATCGTCGTTCTCGTGCTGCCACTGCTCTTCACTGAGAGATCAAATTTTCTACTCGTAGCTGAGACGTTTGCACCGTTGGCTGAGTGTTTGTTGTTTTGGTTGGCGTTCGGGAAGGAAGCGCGGTGGCGAGACTTCGCGGTAATTGTGATCGCAAATCTCGCTTCGTTCCTTTTGGGTGAGGTTATTTTTTAGCCACGGATGATCACGGATTTCATACACGGATTTTATTCTTATCTGTGTATGAATCGGTGTTTATCCGTGGCTAAATATTCTGTCTTAATAGATCCGGATCGATGTTGCCGCCCGATAGGATTACCCCGACGCGTTTGAGATCCGCCGGGAGCTTGCGAAACATTACGGCGGCGGCGGCAGTGGCGCCTGAGGTCTCGACGAGGATCTTCATGCGGAAGAGAAAGAAGCGGAGTGTGGCGATGATCTCTTCGTCTGTGACTGTCAGAACGTCTTCGGCCAGTTGCTGCACGATGGGAAACGTGAGTTTGCCGGGGATCTGGACGCGTAGACCGTCCGCAATTGTCGGTGGTGGCGGAATTGAAACGCGCTCGCCCTTCATTAACGATTGGCGCGTGTCGTCGGCAGTGGCCGGCTCAACCGGGAAACAGCGAATCTTCGGATTCACGGATCTCGCCGCCGTGGCCACACCCGCAAACAATCCACCACCGCTGCACGGCGCGAGCACGCAGTCGAGATCCGGCACCTCCTCCAACAACTCGAGACCACAAGTGCCCTGGCCTGCCAGTACGAAATAATCGTCGTACGGTGGGACCATCACCAGTCGCTCACGCTCGGCGAGATCGAGGGCGAATGCTTCGCGATCTTGTTTGTGACGATCGTAGAAGACGACTTCCGCGCCGTAACCGCGCGTCGCAGCAACCTTCGCTGCCGGCGCGTCTTCAGGCATCGCGACCAGCACGCGCACACCGGCTTCACGACCCGCAACTGCTACTGCCTGCGCGTGATTACCCGACGAAAAGGCGACGATGCCCTGCTGCCTCTCCGCGGGCGTCAGCGATTGAATCTTGTTTGTGGCGCCACGAATCTTGAACGCGCCCGCACGTTGGAAGTTTTCACACTTGAAGAAGACTTGCTTGCCCGCTGCTTCGTTGAACTGTCGCGAGGTGAGTACTGGTGTGCGATGTATGCGGGAGCCGATTCGCTCGCGCGCTTCGTGGATAGATTGAATATTAAGCATAAGAAAAGACGTCACCAAAATTAGCCGCTACGCGATCTTCGACGACGCTTAGTTCAGTCTCGCGTCCCAACAACACTTCCATCGACGTTACCGGTTCGCCTTCGCACGCGATGATCAGATTGAAATAGCTGAGATCGGTGTTTACGTTGAGCGCGAAACCGTGCGTAGTTACCCAGCGCGAGATGTGGACACCGATCGCCGCCACTTTTCCACGCTCGGTGTGAACACCCGTCAGGCCATCGATGCGAAAGGCGTTGATACCAAAGTCTGACATGGTCCGGATCAGCACTTCTTCCAGATCGCGCACGTAGCGATGCACGTCTTCGCGATCGGGGCTGAGGTTGATGATCGGATACCCAACCACCTGGCCCAACCCGTGATAGGTCACTTTTCCACCGCGATTGGTTTCGAAGAGCGTTACGTTTCGCGCTTTGAGTTGGTCTTCATCGAGCAGGATCGAGGAACTGTCGCCACGCCGCCCGATTGTCAGGGTGTGCGGGTGTTCGAGTAACAGCAGTGTGTCTGGTTGTGAGCCGGTTTTGACTGCCAGTTCGGTCTTTTTCTGGATTGCGAGTGCTGATTCGTAGTCGATAAGACCCAGATGTTGGACCAAAAGCTTCCTCGCGTTTATTAAAACGGGCATACGTGCAACCAGATCGCGGTGTTCTGGCGTCATTCTAACAGCCGCCTTGGTCTTTGGTACAATCACCCCATCCCCAGGAAATAGCGGTCTGAATCGAGAACAGCAGAAGAGGAGAAACACACTTGAAACTCGTCGCAACCACCTTTTTAGTCGTAATCTTTTTATCTCCGTCTGTAGCGTTCTCCCAAACACGAAACCGCTCGTCGAGGCAAAAGCCAAGTCCCGCCGCTACTAAAGAGCGGATTGCGCAAGCGCGGACCGCGGGCGCGACGCGCCTTGCAGACGAGATCAAGTCTCTGAGCACGTTTATATATCTACTGGGGGGCGTCAACAGCGGCATTGCGGCAGTAGATGAAGCAGTGCGCAGAAACGAAGCGACGCCGGCCCTCGTGCAAAAGAACCAGGAGAGCAAAGCGACGGTCAAGTCGAGCATTCAGAATTTTCGTGTAAGGCTGGACAAACTGGAGACAGACTTTCGCGCCACGCCGGAACTTCAGCCGTACTACATCAAACTGGCAGGCTCAGCCGCTGGAGCCGCGACCGCCGAAGAAGCAGCCGCCGCGAACCAATTCGAACGCGCCGGTAGAACTTTGCTGCAGGTGATTAATCGCTTGACGGACGTGTTGCTGCTCATGAGAACAACCGAATAGCGCCACAAAGAGGCACAAAAAGAAGTAGCCACAAAAAGGCACAAAAGGTACAAAAGGTACAAAAAGAAGTAGCCACAAAAAGGCACAAAAGGCGCAAAATATAGAGCCGGAAAGCTCAATTCAATTTCTGCGCCTTTTGTGCCTTTTTGTGGCTACTTCTTTTTTGTGCCTCTTTGTGGCTAGTCTTGCTTTTTGGGGTAGTAGCCCTGGCGTGAGCGGACGCGCACGTCGTTGCGTGCCGGTACAGCGACCGTAATGCGTCGAAACTGCGTTGCTGGTGCTTCAGAGTCTCCGTAGTACTGAAGCAAATACTGCCCGCGCAATTCAGCCGCGACCTGCCGGAAAACTCTTTCCAGGTCCAAATCGGAATCAGGCACGAACGCAGTACCTCCAGTGGTTTCCGCGATCGACTCCATTCCGCGCTCAGCCCTCATCGCTATCTGATTCAGCTTGATCGAAGGGCCACCGGGATTCACCGAATAGAAGATCACGTCAGCCTGCTGCACGGCCTTTTGCACCGCTGCAACCGCAACCTGATGACGCTGTTGTAAAGCAGCTCGAGTGCCCGGAGCCGCCTGTTGGCCTCCCAACACGGCACGTGCTTCCGCAACTGACACTTCCCGGATCTGTTCGCTGAAGTTGTCGTCACCGTCTGACAGCACCACGATCACGCGCCGGTAATTACTCGGTGCGTTATCCGCCAGATACTTTGCCGCGTGGATAACGGAATCGTAGAACGCCGTCGGAACACTGGCTACCGCGGGCGGAATTGCCAAAACCTTCGCCGCCGACGCCTCGGCCGACGAGAGCGGTTGGAGCACAGTAGGCGCACCGCTGATCGTAAAGATCGCAGCCTTGTCCACAGGCTTCATCACCGTTTTCAGAAACGTTGCGGCTGCTTTTTGCTGAGACGCGAAAAAGCCTTTTTGACTTGTGCTGCTGGATACGTCAAACAACAACGCGATCGCAAGTGGCACTTGCTCCGGATCGGCGATGCCCGAAATCTCCTGCTGTTTTCCCTGTTCCTCTAAGCGGAAGTCGGCAACCTGGAGTCCCTGGACCGCCTGGCCCTGCTGGTCCGTCACTGACACCGGCACCATCACGAGATTCGAACTGGTCCGAATGACGTCAGTGATCACTTCCGGCTCAACCGGCTTTGGCGTAGGTGTTGGTTTCGGTTTCCAAGGTGGCGGCGGGGGCGGCAACTGTTGGCCAGTTTGCCCCTGCACGGTAGGCACAGACAGAAAAATGGCCAGCACTCCGATCAGGAATGCCGGCCGCAAAAGTTTTTTCTCAACCCCTGAAATCATCATCGACACCCTCGAGTCTGTCTCATGCCGCCAGGCTGCTGGCCTGCATGTTTTCCTATCCTACCGCTTTTCTGACGGCATGATCCACGACTCTTTGGTGCCTCGATGTTGATGAGGAGTTGCACACCAGGTACAACTCCGTTACAGCCCAATTAGTTGCCTGAACCCGAAGTGCCAGGATTCATCGTCGGCGCCGGAGCAGTCAGTCCCCTGTTAACAAGGAGCTTGATCTCCACACGTCGATTTTGAGCACGGCCTTCACGCGACTCGTTCTCTGCAACCGGATTCAACTCACCGTAGCCATATGGCGTGATGATGCGACGCAGCGGAATGTTGTGGTTCTCAACCAGGTAACGAATCACTGCATCGGCACGACGCTGGCTCAACTGACGATTGAGGTTAATGCTGCCTCTTGAATCGGCGTAACCCGAAACTTCAAGCACATAGCCCTTGGCGTTCAGCGCTTTGCTGGCGATGTCGTCCAACGTTGTCTTCGACTCTGGTGAAAGCACGGCGCTGCCGGACTTGAAGTTCACCGCAGCAGTTTGTTGCGGCTGGTAGTCGTCAAGAGAAGAGATGCGCTCGTTGGTGGCGTTGACACCTGCGACGGCTGCGTCAGCAGTTGCCTGCGCGGCCTTAGCTCCACCTCGTGCGGCGTTTGAAACGGCCGCCAACTCTTCCAACTGACCTGACAGGCGTTGCGCATTGGCTTCAACCTGGCTCAGTTTGTTTTCAGTATCACTTGCTCTTTCTTCGAGCGGCGCAGCGCGCGACTCAACCGCACGTGCTACACGCATGTCAGATTCGTTGAAACGAATCTTCTCGGCGTCCAGCTCACCCGAACCATTGCCACGTCCTTCAACTTCGACGTTCAGGCCACGCAGGATGCTGGTCTGTGCATAGTTGGAGCCGCTCCGCAGGAACCCACCTTTGGTCTTTACACTGGTCCTGTCATTCAAGCGCACAACCGTATCCACGCCGTTCATGTCGCGAACCGTGAAGGTATCAGCATCACGCCGGGTGACTACGCCTTTGAGCTTCATCTTCTGACCGCTGGCGACGGTGCGCGAGCCGGCCGGAGTAGTGGTATCTTGGGCCAATATGGGGGAGGCTGAGAAGACTAACAGGCAGGTGATAAGCACTGCCGGGGCAAACATTTTATGTTTAGTGAATACCATCGATTTATCTCCTTAACTGGTAACTAGTGACGCGCTCCTTGAACGCGCATCTTTCTCAAGCTGATTATGGCGAGTCCTCGCTCCTCGCCTCCCGCCGTTAATTTTTGCGGATGACATCTCTTAGTCCTTCGCCGAAGCTAAGTCAATAGCCTCCGCATTTCTTCATCTAATCACCACTTTATCGCAATAAGACAAGCCACAGATTATCACGGATTGAATACAGATTTACGCGATCTGTATTAAATCCGTGAAGATCTGTGGCTTTTAAAGTGGGTCTTAAACCGAGAAGTCGCCTGTCTCTAGTTGCTCCTTGATGAAGGCCAAAAAGCGCTCTGCATCGGAGCCGTCAATCACCCGGTGATCGAAGCTGAGCGCGAAATATGCCATCCAGCGAATGCCGATAAAGTCGTCGCCGTCCGCAGTGGTGAGTACCTTGGCTCGTTTCTCGATCTTGCCGACGCCGAGTATCGCCAGTTGCGGTTGATTGATGATCGGGGTGCCGAATAGACCACCAAAGCCGCCGGGGTTCGTAATCGTGAAGGTGCCGCCCGTTACTTCGTCGGGCTTTAATTGTTTGGTTCGAGCGCGATCGGCAAGATCGTTTGCAGCGCGCGCCAGGCCCGAGATGCTCAAGTCGTCCGCGCGTTTGATCACGGGAACGATCAAGCCCCAATCGAGGGCAACGGCCATACCCAGATTGATGTCCTGCTTGTAGATGATCTGTTCGCCGCTGACCTGTGCATTAAAAATGGGAAACTTTCGCAAACCTTTATTCACGGCTTCGAAAATAAAGGGCATGAACGTGAGCTTGGTTCCGGTTCGCTGGTAAAACTCGTCGCGATGTTTGTCGCGCAAACGCGCGACTCTGGTCATGTCGATTTCGTAGACCGTGGTGACGTGAGCCGAGGTACGTCGAGACAGGACCATGTGCTCAGCGATCTTCTTCCGCATCACGCTCATCTGTTCGACGCGATCGCCGATTTGCGGTCGCGGCGGCGGCGGTGCGGCAGGCTCTTGTGCAGGGACAGCAGGTGCAGGCGCAGCGGCGCGTTGAGGCGCAGCGGGTGCCGGTGCAGTGCCTGATTCGATAAAACTGAGTATGTCGTTTTTGGTTACACGACCGCTTAGACCGGTGCCTTCGAGTTTTGAAATATCGACGCCGTGCTGTTGCGCGATCTTACGGACCAGCGGGCTTGATTTCGTGCGCCGCAATTCTTCCGCAGTGGCAACGCTGTCATCCGACTTCGGTTGACTCTCAACCGGAGGTGGTGGCGGAGGTGGCGCCGGTTTCGCCTGAACTGGAGGCGGTGGAGGTGGTGGAGGCGGAGCGGCCTGCTGTGGTGGCGCGGGTGGTGGTGCAGGCGCTTCGGCGCCAACTGCCGTTTCCTCGATCGCTTTCGCTGCGGGCGGTGCTGCCGCTGAAGCTCCATCGCCATCGAGTACTGCGACTACGGTATTAACTTCGACAGTGTCGCCTTCTTTGAATCTGACTTCCGTCAACGTTCCCGCGGCCGGCGAGGGAATCTCTGCGTCAACCTTATCAGTCGAGATCTCAAAAAGTGGCTCGTCCCGCTCGACACGTTCTCCGACTTTCTTCAACCACTTTGTAATCGTTCCCTCCGCAATGGACTCGCCCATTTGCGGCATCACCACTTCAGTGCTCATCTCTTCTCCAGGCTTGCTTTGATCTTAGTCTCAATAGGCCGCCAGCTTGCGCGCCGCCTCGACTACGTCTTTCGTTTGCGGCAAATAGTAATCTTCCAGTGGCGGTGAATACGGCACGGGGGTATCGAGCGACGCAATGCGGATCACCGGCGCGTCCAACCATTCGAATGCTTCTTCGGCAAGCATAGCTGCGATCTCGCCTCCGATGCCTCCAGTGCGCGACGCTTCGTGCAATACGATCGCTTTGCTTGTCTTCTTCACACTCGCAAGCACGGCAGGCTTGTCGAGTGGCGCGAGTGTTCTCAGGTCGATGACTTCGACGTCCAGTCCTTCTTTCTCGAGTTCTTCGGCAGCGTCGAGCGCAGTCAGGACCATCGCGCCGAAAGTGATGATCGTCAGATCGCGTCCGGCGCGCGCGACGCGTGCTTTGCCGATCTCGACGATGTAATCATCCGAGGGCAACTCTTCGCGCAGACGCGGCAGGCGATAGAGCTTCTTGTGTTCGAAGTAGAGCACCGGATCCGGATCGCGAATCGCGGCCTTGATTAGCCCCTTCGCGTCGTAAGCAGTCGACGGCTCCACGATTTTCAATCCCGCTGTATTCAGAAAGAACGACTCAGCATTAAGCGAGTGAAACGGTCCCGAGCGCACGCCCGAGCCACATGGACCACGAAACACCGCGGGTATTCCGGCGCCCCAGCGATAACGACACTTCGCAGCATAGTTCGTCAGCAGATCGAAGCCGGCAGAAATGAAATCGATGAACTGAAACTCAGCCACAGGCCGCATCCCCATCAGCGCCGCGCCACACGCCGCACCCACGATCGCGCCCTCCGAAATCGGCGTATCGATCACTCGTTCTTTGCCAAACTGATCGATCAACCCATCAGTGACCTTGAACGCTCCACCATACGCACCGACGTCTTCGCCAATCACGAATACGGTCGGATCGCGCTCCATCTCTTCCCATATCCCCTGTCGGATCGCCTCCACCAACGTGGCCTGCCCGCCCCGTTCCGGGCGCGGAGATTTGTGTTCTTTTTTGACGGCAGTTGACATCGTTAAATACTCAGGCTACTCGCTTAATCTTTGCGTTTGTAGTTTCCGGCGGATTGACGAGAAGTCGTTCACGCAGCGGATCGATGATTACATCTAATCCTTCGAGCGGAATGGCTCCTAATAAAACTTCTTCCGTGTTCGGCAAGAGGAGCGCGGTCACAATTGTAGTTCGAGTTTCGAAACGAACCTCAACAGGTCCGACGATGTCGAGTTCCTTGACGGTTTCGTCTGCCAATCTCACTAGTCGTTTGCCTAGCACCGGCAATTGAAGTTGTTCCTGGATCTCATTGTTTATGACCAGGTCATAAGCGCCGCTGTCTACAAGCGCGCTAGTTGTAACGCGGCGTATTTCATTTTCAGCCGCCCAACCGCGTCGACGGAAGGCCAGATCATCTTCGTTTGTTAACTGGATATCGGCATGTACATATCCCATTCCTTTTCCTCCGGTAAGTGAGGTACCTTTGGTACGTCGTCGATAATTGTAGTTTGCTGGTTTGAGTGTCATTTACTCCTCCAGTACTTTCGGGCGGAACGCCGGCGGTACGATGTTGTTGTCAAACACGCCGTAGGCCGCCTGCTCGCCTTCGGGCATCGGTGAAGATTCAGCCCAGGTGCAGTCTTCGTCGATCTCGCGGAGAACTCCCGCCACGATCTCCTCGAGCTTCTCTTTTGTCGCTAAGTTGCATTCAAGCAGATAGCGTTCATAACGATCGATGGGATCGTTGTGCTTCTCCCACCACTCAATCTCTCCTTCCGCGACGTAGCGCTGATCGTCGTGCTCCGCGTGGCCTTTGCGACGATAAGTCTTGGCCTCAATCAAAACTGCGCCGCCACCGCGTCGAGCATAGTCCGCCGCCTGCTTCATAACTTCGTAACAAGCGACGACGTCGTTGCCGTCCACGATGTGTGCCGGAATACCGTAACCCGCCGCCTTCTCCGCGAGATCTCGAACAGCGGTTTGCAGGCTCGTCGGAGTCGAATAAGCGTAGTGGTTGTGTTCGGCGACGACAATCAACGGCAAGCGCTGCACGGCGGCGAAGTTGAGCCCTTCGTGAAATGCGCCCGTGCTCATACCACCGTCGCCGATGTAAGCAACGGCTACAAACTTCTTGTTTTGCATCCGCCCGCCCAGCAGGATGCCCGTCATAACCGGGATCATGTCACCCAGGTGAGAGATTGGACCGATAAATCCCTTCTCCATGTCGCCGAAGTGAATGTTAAGATCCCGGCCGCCGGATGGTCCCCACGCCTTCGCCATGTACTGCGCGAAGATCTCGCGCGGCCTGATGCCTTTAACCAGGACCGCGCCGAGGTCCCGGATCAAAGGCGTGACAAAATCCTGCGGCTGGAGAGCATAGGCAGTACCGACGGCCGTAGCTTCCTGGCCCAGCGAACGAAACACACCACCGACGACTTTTGTCTGCCGGTAGAGGTTAACTAAACGTTCTTCAACGAGGCGCGTGAGCTTCAGATAACGGTAAAGCTCGAGATGCTGTTCGGGTTTGAGCGTGGTTTCAGTGCTGCAGCTCAGTGGTTGGCCATTCTGGGCCTGGCGCGGCGCGAATTTGGTGCTGACGCGCATTTGAAAACGCGGACGCCGGCGATGATGCTTATCGGTTTTTTCGGGTTGATCCATGACGCTTGAAAAACCATCCACAGATTACACAGATTCTCTTTAGAAAATCTGCGTAATCTGTGGATTGTATTGTTCTAAATGTGTACCGCCAGATCGTGAACGCCTTCGGCGGCTTCCATCACGGCTTCGGAAATCGTCGGGTGCGCGTGCATCGTGCGTCCAAGCTCGTCGGCGGTCGTTTCGAGCTGCATGGCCACGCATGCTTCGGCAATCAACTCAGTCGCATGTGGACCAATGATGTGTACGCCAAGAACTTCGTCGTACTTCTTCTCGCTGACGACTTTGACGAAACCTTCTTCCTCGCCGATGATGCGAGCCTTGCCTGACGCCGAGAACGGAAACTTCCCGACCTTCACGTCGTAGCCCAGCTCTTTGGCTTTTGCCTCAGTTAATCCGACTGAAGCGACTTCCGGATCGCAGTAAGTGCAGTTGGGCACGAGGCGCAGATTTATCGGGCGCACGTCCTTTTTCCCCGCGAGGTGCTCGACCGCGACGATGCCTTCTTTCGAAGCAAGGTGGGCCAGCAATGGCGTCGGCACCACGTCGCCAATCGCATACACGCCTTTTTCCCCCGTCTGCTGGAACTCGTCGACCTGGATGAACCCTTTCTCGACTTTGATCTTCGTACCTTCGAGACCGAGTCCCTCGGTGTAAGGCATTCGCCCAACTGCAACCAGGAGCATCTCTGCTTCGAGAGTTACCGGATCGCCTTTCGACGTATGCCCGGTAACGCGCACGCCGGTTTCTGTCTTCTCCAGCTTGTCGAGCTTCGTGTCAACCTGCGACTTGATCCCGCGCTTGCGAAAACTGCGTTCAAGTTCTTTCGAAACTTCTTCGTCTTCAAGCGGCACCAGTCGCGGCAACAACTCAACGATCGTCGTCTCAGCGCCAAAACGTGAATAGACAGACGCAAACTCGACACCTACAGCACCCGCGCCCATCACGATCAACGACTTCGGCACGTCTTTCAATTCCAGAATGTGATCGCTGTTTACGACGTGATTGCCATCAGTATCAAAGCCGGGAATCGGACGCACCACGGAACCGGTAGCGATAATGATGTTTTTGGTCTCGAGAGTCTGCTTCTTCCCCTCTGCGTCGGTCACTTCAACTTTGCCGGGCAGCGCTAGTTTGCCGGTCCCTTTGAAGACAGTGACCTTGTTTTTCTTCATCAAATACTCGATGCCCTTCGAGTTTTTCAGCACCACCTTGTCTTTTCTCTTCTGCACGTCGGCAAAAGCCAACTGAATGCCGGAAGCCTGCACGCCAAAGTCGGCGGCGTGCTGCATCTGCTCGTAAACATGAGCCGACATCAGCATCTGCTTGGTCGGAATGCAGCCACGCAGCGTGCAGGTGCCACCCAGGCGGTTATCTTTCTCGACTATCGCAGCTTTCAGACCCAATTGACCGGCACGAATCGCCGCCACGTATCCACCGGGTCCACTGCCGATAATCGTCACATCAAACTGTTCGTTCGCCAATTTTGTAGGTTTCCCCTCGTCAGTGCGGTAATCAAAACGATAAAAGACCGGGCATTATAATCGTTTGGCAGCGCCTAACCAAACCGGCATACTTTTGCTGGTCCGAGTGCAAATAAGGATTAGAACATGAAACATTCAGAAGGATTTCTAAACATCGTCAACGACGCAAAGAGCCGGATACGGGAAGTCACCGTGGCCGAAACTCAGGCTCGTAACTCCGAAGCCAAACTCATCGACGTTCGCGAGGACAACGAATGGGCAGCGGGACACGCCGCCGACGCGATTCATCTCGGCAAAGGCATTATCGAGCGCGATATCGAAACAACGGTGCCCGACAAAGCGACGAAACTGATTCTTTACTGTGGCGGCGGGTATCGCTCAGCGCTCGCGGCTGACGCGCTCCAGAAGATGGGCTACACGAACGTGTTCTCGATGGCTGGCGGCTGGAAAGCGTGGAAGGAAGCGGGCGGGGAAATTGAAAAGTAAAACCATCCACAGATTACACAGATTCTGCGTAGTCTGTGGATGGCTTTGAGATCCGAGGCTCTTAGAATTCGAACCGGGTCGCAAACTGCACCTGGCGCTCACGGAAAAGCGTGCTATCAGCACCGGTGACGTTAAAGAACGGATTGGTTCCGGCGCCGTTGAAGGTCAACGTCGTACCGGATTGGTTGTAGATCGTTGGGTTAACGTTCGTCACTTGCGTGCGGTTGAACACGTTGAAGCCTTCCACCAAAAACTCCAGCTTCACGCTTTCAGTGATGCTGAACCGTCGCGAAAGCCGCGCGTCAACGTACCAAATGTTCGGTTGCTTGAAGAAGTTGCGCGGCACCAGCGAGAACCGTGACGAACCACCAGAACCGTTGATACCACCGCCCGGCGTCTGATTCGAAGCGAAACCGAACGACGTCGGCGTAATGTTACCGCTGATGTTTCCGGTCACTCGCTGTCCCGAGAACGCATTGAGAATCGGAGCAATCGTCCAGCCGTTAAAGACGTGCTTCGCTGCGCCATCGCTGAACGGGTTCGGGCTGTAAACCACACTCGCCACAAACTTCTGCCGGCGGTCGAAGTTCGACAGACCGTCTTCAGCCTGCTGATCGAAAGCGTTGAATGGCAGGTTGTTGGTAGTAAAGGTCACCGAGCTCTGTCCGGTATCGGAAGCGCGTGACAACGTGTAATTTGTCTGGAACTGCAATCCTCTGGTCAAACGACGGTTAGCTTGCAACACTAGCGCGTGGTACTTGGAAACCACGTCGCTACGGATTTCTGTTAACTGCGCGAACCGCGTATCGGGTCTCGGTCCCGTAAATATCGGCGTCAGGTAAGTCTGGCCATTGAATGGTCCACCGACGATGTTCAAAGCGACCAGGCGTCGCGCTGCCGGCAGATTGGTATCGACGAAGTTCGGCAATGAATTACCGAAGCTCCCAAGATAAGAAGCTGAGACAACCGTGTTCCTCGCGATCTCGCGCTCGAAGATGAAGTCCCACTGGTGAATCTGCGGCAGTTGGAAATCGTCGTCGAAGAACTGCACGGCGCCCACCGGCGGATTCGACGGCGGCAACAGGTTTGGGTAAATCGGCAGCAAATTGCACTCATCAGGCGTAAGGCCTGAGCACGCGGCCGGCAGGTTCGTGGCGCTGGTGGTGAACTGTCTCTGACCGCGATCCGTACCCACACCGGTGTTTACGAGCGTGTTGTAAACAGTCGAATTGATCACGCGGCCATAGTAGAGACCCCAGCCACCGCGAATGCTCGTCTTGCCGTCACCGGTCAGATCGTAAGCGAAGCCGACGCGCGGTCCGAAGTTGTTCCGATCGTCAACTGTATTGTTTGTCTGCGGCAACAGCGGATTTACATTTACCGGGTCCGGATTGCGCTGATACTCATAACGCAGCCCGAGATTCAACGTGAATCTTGGCGTGACGCGCCAATCGTCCTGGATGAAGTAATTAAAATCCGTGGTCTTCATATTCAGGCCCAGAACACCAAAGCCCTGGTTGAAGTTGCCGGCGTAGCACTTGCCCGCCATCCGGAAAACATTGGTCGTCTGTGCGCTGACGCAACGTCCCTGCAGATTTGTGCTATTTGCCAGAGCGCGAATCGAGCCGTTGGTTTGCCAGTTAACGTAGTCGACGATGAAGTCCGGCAGACCCGTGGTGGCGCCTGTGTAGTTGAACTCACCACCAAGGAAACGCAGGTTGTTGATGATGTCTTTAACGAAGTTGATGTCGCCGCCAAACTTCACCGTGTGATTACCCTCAGTCATCGTGACGGTGTCGGCAAACTGCCAGCGACGTTCATCCGGGAATGAAGCGCGCTCGAGAAACTCAGGCATGCCGAACGAGAATGTCGTCGAGCCGACGAGAACTGTTTGTGGCGACCTCCCACCGGGAGCGTTGGTTGGCTCACCGGGAGCCGGTGGCTGGCTGAATTGAAACTCATTGTCACGGCCCCACTGAAAGCGGAACTCGTTCAAGAGCGTCGGCGTGATTGTCGAAGCCAGTTTCACGTTGAGCGCATCGATCTGGACGAAGTCGTCACCGAAATTATCGATGGCGCGCGTGTTGGTTGCTTGCGTCTGAATCCCGGCCGGCGACTCCCAACGCAAACGGTTGTAACTCACGGTCAGCGTGTTTTGATCGTTGATGGTCCAGTCAACCTTCGGCAGGAAGAGCTTCTGGTCGCCGGTACGTGGAACCGGTCCGGTCAAACTCGAAAGGAACCCAAGCGTGCTATTGATCTGCGCGTCCGTCAGACCGCGAGCGAGCAGTGCGTTGCGATTGGTGGTGCTCAGGTTCAGGAAACCGTTTTGACCAAAAACCGCCAGGCCCGGGAAGTTTCGTTTCTGCTGATCGTAGCTGAAGAAGAAGAAGGCTTTGTCTTTTACGATTGGACCACCGATAGTGCCGCCAAACTGATGGCGCACGTCCTTCGGCTTGAAACCAACTGGAGTGAACACGCCATTGACTAACTCCTGGCGAACGGCCAGCGGATTCCGCGCGCCCCACTTGTTGTTGCGCTGGTAATAGAAAGCGCCGCCGTGAAAATCGTTCGTACCGCTCTTCGTGATCGCGTTGACCACGCCGCCCGCGGAACGACCGTACTCGGCCGAGTAACTGGAAGTGTTGACCTGAAACTCGGCAATCGCAGCCTGGCTGATTGAGTAGCTGATACGCGTGCGGCCACGCTCTTCCGCGAAGAACGCCTGGTTGTTGTCGCCACCGTCGATGGTGTTGTTATTCAGCAAACCGGAAATGCCGCGGAAGCTGATCAAACCGAACGTGCCGTCAGGAACGGCGCCGGGTGTCAACAATGCAAAGTTAGACCAACGGCGGCCGTTGATTGGCAGCTCGTTGATTGAGGTCTGGTTGATGTTGGTTGAGAAGTCCTGCTGCGTAGTGTTGATGACCGGCGCTTCAGCACTGACGTCTACCGAACCAGTTACCGGGCCAACAGCGAGCGCGATTTCAAGGTTCGTTTCGCGTCCGATTTCGACCACGACGTTTTCAGACGTCATCGGACTAAAGCCGGCAGAGTTTACGGTGACCGCATATTTTCCGGGTTGCAGGTTTGCGACCTTGAAACGTCCGGTGTCGTCGGTCGTGGCCGTGTCTTCCTTATTGGTGCCGGTATTGCGGACGGTGATCGTCGCGCCCGCCACCACTTCTTTGTTGGGATTGGTTATGACGCCGCCAATTGAGCCTGTGGTGGTCGACTGCGCAAACGCTACCGCGCTGAGAGCGAGGACCAACATGCTTACGAAAAAGAGTTTTACTACTTTCGACATACTGGGGAACTCCTTAGGCTATGAGTTAACGTTGAATGCGCCTCAGCCTCACTGGGCCGCGCCCGGTGTTTGACTAGTTTTGAGAAAACCAAATTCAATTCAGAAGGAATAGTTGCGAACGGAGCTAGTAAGAATGTTGACTTTAATACACCTTCGCTTGCTTTAACAAGATTTAGATTACGCACTGACAATTAAATCTTTATGACACAGATTGAGACAAAGAAGAACGCGGATGAAGCCGGATCTGGTCCGGCCCTCATCCGCGTTATCTATGGTTTAGATTTTTCTAAAACTCAAAGCGAACGGCTAACTGAATCTGACGTTCGCGGAAGAAAAATCCATTCGACAAATCACTCGGCGTTCCAAACGTCGGATCGAAAGTGGCGATAACATTTCCGCCGGTAGCGGAGAGCACGTACATTCGATTGTTGACACCGGTCACTTGTGTGCGATTGAAGATGTTGAAGCCTTCAGCAAGTACTTCGAGCTTGGAGCCCTCCGTGATCTTGAAGCGGCGTGATATTCGCAGGTCGACGTACTTGATCGACGGTGCATGGAACGCATTGTTTGGCGTTAACCCAAACCGGAGCGATCCATTCGATCCGTTGATGCCGCCTGCCTGACTCGCCCCAAAAGTATTCGGAGTAGCAACACTCGCAGCGCCAGTCGAAGGAGGCGTGAAAGCGTTGGTCACGGCAGTGTAACGGAATCCCGAAAACATGTTGACGATTGGTGCGATCGTCCAGTTGTTCAGGATTGCCTTGCCGGTGTCGCCCAGACCCTGGAAGTTCGTGTTGTAAACGACGCTCGCCACAAACTTGTGACGGCGGTCGAACGGTGACAGGCCGCTGTCCTGCGACGGATCGAACGGATCAAACAACGCCGAAAAACCAGGAGTGAAGGTTGCCGAGCTCTGCGCACCGCCGTGGTCCGATGCTCGTGAAAGTGTGTAGCTGGTCTGGAATTGCAGGCCGCGCGTTAGACGTCGATTCGCCTGCAACACCAACGCGTGATATTTGCTCGAAACGCTGTCGCGGATTTCGAGAATATTACCGAAGTTAGTGTTTGGTCTCGTACCTCTGTAGTACGGAAACTCCCAAACACTACCCGCAAATGGGCCATCAACGACGTTTACCCGCCCCTGTGCCGTCGGCGGAGTCAGATTGGTGTCGACGAAAGTGGTCAGGTGCTTTCCAAAACTGAACAGATAGCTGGCCGACACCACCGTGTTACGCGCGACTTCGCGTTCCACAATCAGATCACCCTGATGGATGAGCGGGTTTTGGAAGCCGTCTCTAAAGTAATTGACGGCGGCGGTTCCCGGAGGAGCTGAAGGCAGGATGTTGGGAAACACTGGAGCTGCCGGATTACCTAACAGAACGTCGGCAGCCGTTGGGCACACCGAACCAGTCCCGGTTGAGGGACAAGCAGGCGCCACCGAACTTACAGCCTGACCGGTACTGAGACCAGTATTGATGAGCGAATTGATAATGATCGTTCCGTTGATTCGCCCGTAATAAATTCCGTAGCCGCCTCGTAAGCTGGTCTTCCCATCGCCGCTGATGTCCGCCGCAAAACCGATGCGCGGTCCAAAGTTATTCTTGTCACTGGGACGGTTGCCAGTCTGCGGCAAGGATGAATTCACGAGGAATGGTTCCGGAAACTTTTCGTATTCCCAACGCAGTCCCAGGTTTAAGGTGAACCGGGGCGTGACGCGCCAGTCGTCCTGGGCAAAGAAAGCGATGTCAGTGGTTTTGAATTGGAAGCGCGGTGGACCAAAACCTTGCTGGTAATTGGCCGTGTAGCATTTGCCAGCCGTTCGTCCGGCGGTAGCGGTAAAGCAGCCAACACCGGCGGTACGCAACGCTCCACTGTTGGCGAAGTTTACGTAATCAACGATGAAGTCGTTGATGTTGCCGTAGGTATAAGCGCCGGCGCCGGTAAATAGATTTTCATCTATGTCTCGCGCGTGAACGATGTCAGTACCAAACTTAAACGTGTGATTGCCGGATGTGTAAGTCAGACTATCCGCAAACTGAATCTTTCTTTCGTCCGGAAGTGCAACACGATCCAGGAAGTTTGCTTTTCCAAAGGTGAGTCCGTTTGTCAGCGTCACCTGGGGCGAAAAACCATTTGCAGTCGTCGGCTGTCCGGGTAGCGGTGTTTGCGCAAATGCCGAGTTGAGTTCATCCGCGAATTGGAAACGAAACTCGTTGATGAGCTGATTTGATAAGGTTGACGAAAGTCGTAGATTGAGCGAGTCGACCTCGACAAAATCATCACCAAACCCGGCGCGGTCACGGGTTACAGTCGCTCCGGTCTGAACTCCAGCGGGCGACTTCCATCGCAAGCGATTGTACGTCGCACTAAACTGATTGTTTGAGTTGATCTGCCAATCGATCTTCGGCAGGAAGAGGCGCTGATCGCCACGTCGCGGCGTTTCGCCTGTCATGCTGTTGAGAAAGTTCAGAGCCGAATCGATCTGCGTATTTGTCAGTCCTCTCGTGAGGAGCGTGCTGCGGTTTACAGTGCCGAGATAACCGGGAGTGGAGAACACTGCAACGCCTGGGAAATTGCGCTTCTGCTCGTCGTAGCTGAAAAAGAAGAACAGCCTGTCTTTGACGATCGGACCACCAATGGTTCCGCCAAACTGGTAGCGTACGTCCTCCGGCTTAAGCGCCTCGCGGGTGGAGACTCCGTTCACCAGCCGGTTGATAAAGGTATTCGGGTTGCGCGCTCCCCATTTATTGTTGCGGTCGTAAAGAAAGACTGAGCCATGAAACTCGTTAGTGCCTGACTTTGTGATGGCGTTGATCACGCCGCCGGCAGAACGGCCGTACTCAGCGGCGAAGTTTGAGGTGTTGACCTGAAACTCGCGGATCGCAGCCTGGCTGATCGAATACGCGCTGCGCGTGCGTCCTCTTTCTTCCGAGAAGAAGGCCTGGTTGTTGTCGCCACCGTCAACGGTGCTGTTGTTCAGCAAGCCGGAGATGCCGCGGAAACTGATCAAGCCGAAGTTGCCATCAGGAGTGGCGCCAGGAGTAAGAATGGCGAAGTTAGACCAACGACGTCCATTGACCGGGAGCTCGTTGATGGAAGTCTGATTGATATTGGTCGAGAAGTCCTGCTGAGTGGTGTTGATAACCGGCGCCTCAGCACTGACGTCTACCGTGCCGGTTACCGGACCAACGCTCAGCGCAACTTCCAGGTTCGTCTCGCGTCCGATTTCAACAACAACGTTTTCCATCGTCGATGGACTGAAGCCGGATGAGCTTATGGTTACCGCGTAATTACCGGGCTGAAGGCTTGCGACCTTAAAACGACCAGTGTCGTCAGTGGTAGCGGTGTCTTCCTTGTTGGTGCCGACGTTTCGGACCTTGACTTCGGCGCCCGGGACCACCTCGTTATTGGGATTGGTTACGACACCACCGATTGAGCCGGTGGTGGTCGACTGGGCAAAGGCAACCGTGCTGAGCGCCAGCACAAACAGGCATACAAAACAGCCCTTTACTATTTTCGCCATACTGGGGAACTCCTTAGAGATTGAGTTGTTGATGTTGTCGCGACTAGGCCGGCAAAAATTTCGCAATACTTGTGCCGGATAAAAGTTTCACTCTCTGCGCGGGACGAAAGCGATTCATGCCAAATAGTTAACAAACAAACGGGGAGAAACCTCCCCGCGAGGCGTACCAAGATTTTGGATTAAATCTATAATTTAGGACGTGGATCTCGCCCGCTAATTATAGGCCCTGGAGGACATATAAGTCATTTAGGAACTGTGTTTTTTATAAACGCTCGACGATCATCGCAATGCCCTGGCCGCCACCAATGCACGCGGTCGCTAATCCATATCTTCCGCTACGCCTGTGAAGTTCGTGTAACACGGTCAAAACCAGGCGAGTGCCGGTGGCTCCGAGCGGATGACCCAGCGCGATCGCGCCGCCGTTGACGTTCGTACGCGTGCGATCGAGTCCGAGTTCTTTTTCCACAGCCAGGTACTGCGCCGCGAAAGCCTCGTTGACTTCCACCAGATCCATGTCACTTAACGACAAGCCCGCCCTTTCGAGCGCGGCACGAGTCGCCGGCACCGGTCCGATTCCCATGATCTCCGGTTCAACGCCTGCGTAGGCCCAACTCACGATCCGGCCCATCGGCTTCAGGTCTTTCTGTTTGACGAACTCTTCCCCGGCAATCACGAGCGCCGCTGCGCCATCGACAATGCCTGACGCATTTCCCGCCGTGACAAATCCATCGTGAGCAAACGCCGGCTTCAGTTTTGCGAGACCTTCGAGTGTGGTTTCGGGTCGCGGGTGATCGTCTTCTGTAACGTGGTTCGAACCTTTGCGCGTTTTCACTTCGACGGCCACGATCTCATCGGCAAAAACGCCGGCATCTTTCGCGCGTTTCGCTTCCTGCTGCGAGCGCAACGCATACCGGTCCTGCTCGTCACGCGAAATCTCAAACTTGCGCGCCAGGTTTTCCGCGGTGCCGGCCATGGGCGTGTTGCAGTAAGTGTCCAGCAGCGCCACCATCAAACTGTCTTCCAGTTTTCCCTGCCCGAGCGCAAAGCCTGAGCGCGCGCCACGAATGACGTGCGGCGCCTGCGACATTGATTCCATTCCACCAACCAGACACGTGCCTGCCTCGCCGAGTTGAATCATCTGCGCGCCGGAAACGATCGACTGGATGCCGCTGCCGCACAGTCGATTGACAGTCAACGCCGGACGGTCGAACGGCACACCCGCTTTCAGTGCGACGTGACGAGCGCCGTAGATCGCGTCGCCGGAGGTTTGCAGTGCATTACCGATTACGGTGTGATCGATTTCATCGGGCTGAACCCCCGTGGATTCCAGTGCGCCACGCGCCGCTACCGCCCCGAGATCGATTGCCGATACGTCTTTCAGCACGCCTACGTATTCGCCCATGGGCGTGCGTTTTCCACCCAGTATAAAAACGTCTTTACTCATGTATGAATCCCCTGTTACGAAACTCCGCTGAAACGAAACCTCGAAGGATAACGGAGCGGCAATGCGGCGTCAATTCGAGAGGCGAAAACGGTGTTCCTGGAGGTAACGGTGCAGTAATTCTTCGAGGAAACCTTCGTAGGTGAAGGTCTCGAGATCGTAGGTTGGACGCAGTTTGTAGAGTATCGGCAGCGAGACTCGCCATGCCATCCATTGGCGCGGCACGTCAGAGAGATCCCAGCGCCGCCGCAGAAAAGTTTCGACTACCTGAATCTCTGCCTCAGTCAAACTGTTCAAGCTGGCCTGGAAGTCTACGGGTTTGAAAGAGCGACGCAGCGCGGGATCGCTCACGGGCGCGGCGAAGACTTGTGAGAACGCGGGCGCTTCCGCTTCACGTTCACGCACCACGACGGTGCCCGCCACCATGTCGCCGATGCGCTGATCGCGGTTGGTGGAGAAGACGGAGATCAAACCGATTGAATAAAACGGGAGCGGCATCATGTCGAGGCTGCGGAGCAGGTTCCGGACAGCCGCTTCCCAGAACGTGATGGGCCGCCCGTCTTCGCGTATGACTCTCAATTTCAACCAGCGCTTGCCGGGAGTTTGTCCATTCCAGATCCATTCGAAGAACGCGAAGTAACCGGCGAAGATCAAGAACACGAAAATGATCATCACTGCGATGACCCACTTCGGCGCGCCCGACACGGTTCGCTCAATGAATGAGAAACTCGCGAGTACGGCTGACGCGATCGCTATCAGTCCCAACGCCAGCGCCTGGATCGCATGGTCGATCGCACACGCGATGAAGCGGTTTCCGATCGACGCGAGCGCGAAGTGCAACGGCACACGCTCGGGCGTTTCGATGATCAGGACGTCTTCAGTTGAGAGTGTGGCTGACATCCGTCTTCAATCCGTGTTTATCCGTGGCTGGATTTAACGCGAACAAACCGTCTCTTCCCAACCTGGATTAAGAATGATTGATCGAGATTGAGGTTCATCTCGAAATCGGTCTGCGTGCGGCGTTCGCCGTCGACATAAACTCCGCCCTGCTCGATCAGTCGTCGCGCTTCCGCCATCGAAGGCGCGAGCTGCAGTTCAACCAGCAACTTCGGCAGCTTCCACACACCCGACGCGACTGCTCGTTCCTCGATATCCTCCGGCGCCTGCTTGTTCCGAAACATCGCGTTGAACTCATCTTCAGCTTTGCGCGCTTCTGCCTCGGAGTAGAAATCAGCCACGATGCGCTTCGCGAGATCCACTTTGGCGTCGCGCGGATTGCGCGTGTCTTCACGAAGCGCGGCTATCTCGGGTACTGAAAGATCGGTGCACAGCTCGTAATAACGCCACATTAGATCGTCGGAGATCGACATGACCTTGCCGAAGATCTCCTGCGGCGGTTCGTCGATGCCGATGTAGTTGCCTAAACTCTTCGACATCTTCTGCACGCCATCAGTGCCTTCCAGCAACGGCGTGATCATAGCGACCTGCGAGTCCTGTCCGTACTCTCTTTGCAGGTTGCGGCCCATCAACAGGTTGAACTTCTGATCGGTGCCGCCGAGCTCGACGTCGGCTTCCAGCGCGACCGAGTCGTAAGCCATCACGAGCGGATACATGACTTCGTGCAGCGCCAGCGGCCGATTCTGGTCGAGGCGTTGCTGAAAGTCATCGCGCTCGAGAATCTGTCGCACAGTGACGTGCGAAGATAGGCGGAGGAAGCCAGCGGAGCCGAGGGTGTCCATCCAGTGCGAGTTGAATTCAATGACTGTCTTTTCAGGGTCAAGTAACTTGAAGATCTGCGTCTTGTAAGTCTCGGCGTTGGCGTCGATCTCTTCGCGGGTGAGTTGCGGGCGCGTCGCGCTCTTGCCGGAAGGATCTCCGATCATGCCGGTGAAGTCGCCGATGAGAAAAATTGCCGTGTGGCCCAGTTCCTGGAACGCGCGCAGTTTGCGGAGCACGACCGTGTGGCCGAGGTGGATATCGGGCGCGGTCGGATCGGCGCCAAGCTTGACGCGCAAAGGCTTTCCTGTAGCCGCGGATTTCTCGAGCTTCGCGCGCAGTTCAGCTTCGCGAATTATCTCCACGGTGCCTTTAGAGAGGTAGGAGACTTGTTCAGCAATATTCATCGAAGTCGTCATCAAGCGATAGATTAGCTTAACTGTTGGAGGGTGCGCTATCTTTGCTTTATGGAAGACAGGAACGCTCTCAGCAACTCTCGTTTGGCCTTTGTCGGATGCGGCGTGATGGCGGAGGCAATTATCGCCGGACTGCTGCGCAAGAAGCTCGTCCGTCCGGAACAGATTGCCGGCAGCCATCCACGGCAGGCGCGGCGCGAAGAGATGCACGTGAAGTATGGCATCGAGATGTTTGAGCAAAACCGCGACGCCGTGACTGCAAGCTATCCTGAAGGAGCTGACGATAGTTCCGTGCTCGTGCTGGCAGTAAAGCCACAGCGTCTGCACCGCGTGCTGGCAGAGTTGAAAGGCGCGCTGGTGAAGGAGCAACTCGTCGTCTCGATCGTCGCTGGTGCGAGGATCGCAACGATTGCCGAAGAGTTATTACATGCTTCCATCGTGCGCACGATGCCAAACACGCCCGCGCAAATTGGCGAAGGCGTGACCGCGTGGACCGCGAGCGCTGAAGTGAGCGAGAGGCAGGAGCAACAGGTTTGCGCGATGCTTGAAGCACTCGGCAAAGCCGTTCACGTCGAGAACGAACATCAGATCGATATGGCGACTGCCTTGAGCGCTACTGGACCTACGTACATCTTCATGATGATGGAAGCGCTCATCGATGCGGGTGTTCACATGGGCTTTTCGAGACACGTCGCGCAGGAGTTGGTTCATCAAATGATGCTCGGGTCGGTTTTGTTCGCGCGTGAGTCGCACAAGCACCCGGCGGAGTTACGCAACATGGTCACCTCACCCGGCGGCACGTCAGCGGAAGCGATCTATCAGATGGAGAAAGGCAGCTTGCGAACGGTGTTGTCGAAGGCCGTCTGGGCTGCGTACCAACGCGCGGAAGCTTTGGGAGAGAAATAGTTTGCCACGGATATACACGGATTTCATTCACGGATTTTGTTTTCAATCTGTGAATGAAATCCGTGTTTATCCGTGGCTGATATTCTGTAGTACTAATGTTACGGCTTCGGGGTAGAGTTTGTGTTCCTGTTCGAGGATGCGCGTGGAGAGGGTCTCGACGGTGTCGTTTTCCATTATGGGGACGGCGCGCTGGGCGATGATGGGGCCACCATCGAGTGTCTCGTCAACGAAGTGGACGGTGCAGCCACTTACCTTCGCGCCATGTGCGAGCGCCTGCCGCTGCGCGTCGAGCCCGGGAAAGGCCGGCAGCAAACTCGGATGAATGTTTAAGATCCGCATCCGGAAGGCCTCGACAAAACACGGCGACAACAGTCGCATGTAACCTGCCAGGCAAACCAGATCCACCCGATGCTCCTGCAATACCGAGATGATCTCGCGTTCGTGTTCTTCGCGATTGCGTCCGCGACGTTCGATTGCCCGCGTCTCGATCCCGCGCTCTTTCGCCAGCTCGAGCCCGCGAGCATCAGCCTTGTCGCTGATCACGATCGCGATCTCAGCGTTGGGAATGGCGCCGCTCGTAACAGCATCGCTCAGCGCAAGCATGTTTGACCCGCGACCGGAGATTAGAATCGCGATTCTCTTTTTGCTCAGATCAGCACCTCACGATTCCCAGTCACGACTTCGCCGATGCGGTAACACTCTCGCAGATGACTTTCAACCGCGCCCGCATCCGACGGCGAGCAGACAATCACCATCCCAATCCCCATGTTGAACGTGCGATGCATCTCGCTTTCCGAAACATTCCCCAGCCGGCGCAGCAGTTCAAACAACGGCGGTACGGTCCACGAGTCTTTATCGATCTTCACGGCTGTGCCTTCGGGCAGGATGCGCGGAATGTTATCGGTAAGTCCGCCCCCGGTGATGTGGGCCAGGCCTTTGATCACACCGCGATCGAGCAAGCCATCGAGTGGCTTCAAATAACTGACGTGCGGCAGCAGGAGTGCTTCGCCCGCAGTCATTCCCAATTCGGCTACTGCCGTGTGAGGTTCGTAACCAGCGACTTCGAAAAACAGTTTGCGCGCCAGCGAGTAGCCGTTGGTGTGCAGTCCGGCTGAAGGAAGCGCCAGCAGTACATCTCCGGGAGCGATCGTTTTGCCGTCGATGATCTTCTCGCGATCGACTACGCCGACGATAAAGCCGGCAATGTCGTATTCACCCTCCTGGTAAAAACCCGGCATCTCCGCGGTCTCGCCGCCAAGCAGAACGCAACCATTCTCGCGGCAACCATTCGTCACGCCTTCGACGATGCTTGCCACCACATCCGGCGACAACTTCCCCGTGGCTATGTAGTCCAAAAAGAACAGCGGGCGCGCGCCCTGAACGAGAATGTCGTTGACGCAGTGATTCACGAGGTCGCGCCCGACCGTGTTGTGTACGCCCGTCGCGAAAGCGATCTTGAGCTTGGTGCCGACTCCGTCCGCCGAAGCGACGAGCACCGGCTGCTTCAAACCCGGAAACGCGCCGTCAAACATTCCGCCAAAGCTTCCGATTTCTGAAAGCGTGCGCTCGTTGAAAGTCCGGCGCGCGAGTTCTTTGATCCGGTCGGTGGCGCGCGTGGCGGCGTCGATATCCACGCCCGCGTCGCTGTAGGAGATAGGTTTCGTCACCTCTGTTCGCTCCGCTGATCAGTCTTTTTGGGTCTCGGTGGTGGGCCGAAGTCGCCGTATGCGATAAAGCCGGAGCGCGACGAGTCATCTTTCTGCGCAACCCGCCCCGCCCACATGTCTTCAGTAGTTTCCTTCGCCGGCTTGATTGTCATGTCGTTGTCTTTACCGCGCGTGGTGATCGTGATCTCGCCCTGCAAATCGGTGCGGTAAAGTTTCACGTTTGGGTTGGCGGCTTTCAGCCGATCGAGCACGGCCTGCGACGGATGACCGTAGCGGTTCCAGGCGCCGCACGACACGATCGCCACTTCAGGCTTCACGCGCTCCAGAAAACCTTTCGACGACGCGTACTTCGATCCGTGGTGTGAAACTTTCAAAACCCGGGTTTGCAGATCCAGCTCTTTCGTAAGCAGACGATGTTCGGTCTGTTCTTCGGCGTCGCCCGCCAGCATCATCGAAAACGCTCCGTAGTCCAAACGCGCCACGATCGAATTCGCGTTTGCCTCGTTGCCGCCCGTAGTCATCTTGTCTTTCGTGAAGAACGGTTCTGACGGGGCGAGGATCGTCAACAACGCGCCGCCGCCGAGGTCGTATTTGGTTCCGGGTTTGGCCGTTTCATAGTGCGCGCCGCTCGTGCTGAGGGCAGCTTTGTAATCGTCGTAAAACTTGCTGACGGACGCTGGTCTGGTTCCCTGGCGCGGCGCAGGCTGCCTCGACCGCGCGGGCTTTGGCGTTGCCGCTGGTTGTGGCGGAAGACTCGGCGGCTGCCCGTTATCGATCACGTTCAAAACTTTTACTGCCTTGAAAACCTCAGCCGCGCCGCCAAGATGATCCGGGTGTGGATGCGTCGCGATGAAGTAGTCGAGTTGCTGCACGTTGTTGCGTTTCAACGCTTCGACGACGATCTTGCCTTTCGCGGTGTCGCCGGCATCGATGAGTACAGTCTTGCCTGATGGTGAGGTGATAAGAATCGAGTCGCCATTGATTGGACCAACGTCAAGAATGCGAACCGTCAGTTCACCACCGGACGCCGGCGGCGGCTGAGTCCGCCACCAGGGAAGCACATACTTCTTGAAAACGATCCCAGCAACGACGGCGACTGCTAAAAGAACTGCAACTGCACAACCACAGCCTCTGGTACGTCGTTTCAAGATTAATCAGCCGCAAAAAGGCACAAAAGGCACAAAAGTTTTTTTGGAATTAACGAATTGCTTTCTAACTGCCGGCTCTGATTTCTAACTGCCGGCTCTGTTTTCAAACTGCCGACTCTGATTTCAAACCGCCGACTCTGTTTTCAAACTGCCGGCTCTGATTTCTAACTGCCGGCTCTGTTTTCTAACTGCCGACTTTGATTTTCTAACTTTTTGTGCTTTTTGTGCCTTTTTGCGGCAATCTCCTTTTGTGCTTTTTTGTGGCCCTGATCAGCTATCAGCGATCACCGGCTCATGCTCGCGTTCCCAGTACGTCTCCGCTTCATTCGTGATCCGCGTCGGGTATTTGCCGTTCCAACAGGCGACACATGAGGAGTCGGGGCTCATGCCGGTAGCGGCGATCAGTCCGTCCAGCGACAGATAACCAAGCGAGTCGGCTTCGATGAACTTTCTAATCTCTTCGACAGTCATGTTTGCTGCGATCAGTTCCTCCTTGTTCGGAGTATCGACGCCGTAATAACACGGGCTGATCGTCGGCGGACAACTGATCCGCACGTGAATCTCTTTCGCGCCCGCTTCACGAACCATGCGCACGATCTTCTTTGACGTCGTGCCGCGTACGATCGAATCGTCGATCAGAACCACACGCTTCCCTTTGATCAGATCGCGAACCGGATTGAGCTTGATGCGCACTCCAAACGAACGGATCGATTGCTGCGGCTCGATGAACGTGCGCCCGACGTAGTGATTCCGAACCAATCCGAAACGAAAACTCAAGCCACTTTCCGCCGCGTAACCAATCGACGCCGCCACTCCCGAATCAGGCACCGGCACCACGATGTCAGCGTCCGCCGGTTGCTCGACCGCAAGCCTGCGGCCCATCTTGTGTCGCGACTCGTTGATCGATTTCCCATAAATCAAAGAGTCCGGACGCGCGAAGTAGACGTGCTCAAACAAACACATCGAATGTCGCTGCTTTGGCAACGGATGCGACGAACGCAAACCATCCCGATCGATCACGATCATCTCGCCCGGTTCGACATCACGCACGTACTGCGCGTCGATCAGATCAAACGCACACGTTTCCGAAGCGACCACCCACGCATCGCCGAGCCGCCCCAATGCCAGCGGGCGAAAGCCGCGACTGTCGCGAATCGCAATCAACTCGTTTGGCGTCAGAAAGAGCATCGAAAACGCGCCTTCAGTGTCGCTCAAAACTTCCGGTATCGCCTCGCGCACCGACTTCCGCGAGCGCGCGACGCCGTGAAGCACGACTTCCGTGTCTGAAGTCGACGAGAAGATCGCGCCTTCACGTTCGAGTCGTTGCCGCTCTTCGCGCGCGAAGGGAAGATTTCCGTTATGACAAACTGCGATCTGCCCGTGCTGGCAAGTGACGCAGAAGGGCTGCGCTTCGAGAATCGAGACTTCGCCGGCTGTCGAATAACGCACGTGCCCAATCGCGCTGGAACCGCGCAAACGGTCGAGGCGCGCTTGATCGAATGCCTCCGAGACGTGACCCATGTCGCGCTCGATCCGCAACTCGGCGCCATCCGAAGCGACGATGCCACACGATTCCTGACCGCGATGCTGGAGCGCGTATAAACCCAGGTAGGTCAATCGCGCCGCTTCCGGATGTCCGTAGATTCCGAAGACGCCGCACTCTTCGCGCAGCTTGTTGATTTCGATTTCAGTCACGTTGCAATGATAACAAAACATCTTCCTTTGTGCCTTTGTGCCATAGTAGTTATGATGAGCCGCATGCGAACCTACACGTTAGTTTTGCTTGCTCTGGTTGGTCTATCGTCATTGGCGAGCGCCGAGCCGGTCGCGCCTAGTAAGGCACGCAGCGCGGCGCAGTTGTATCGACGTTACTGTGTTTCTTGTCACGGCAACGATGGCAAGGCCAAGACTTCGAAGGGTAGATTTAGCCATGCGCGCGATCTTACCGATCCGCAATGGCACACAGACGTCAGCGATGAACGCATATTTAATTCGATCATGAACGGCCGCGACGTGAGCGGCAACATGCCGGCTTTCTCGAAGAAGATGAACGAAAAAGAGGTCGAGTCGCTGGTAACTTTTGTGCGCGGGCTGAAAGGATAGCCGCGCCGCAGTTTCATGCTTTCTGAAGCTCCTGTTTCACCGAAGTTTCGTGGCGTCCTGATCCGGGTCCTGCAACTGGGTTTGATTCTCGTGCTGGCCGGAGCGGGATGGTTGATTTACCGGCAAATCCCCGCCGGCGGCGCCGATATCCCTGCACAGGGAACCACGAACTTACAGATCTTCATCCGGCAACCACCGGAAACCGTCGGCCCTTCGCTTGATGTAGCCGTGAGCCTGTATCCGGTGGATATCGTCGCGGTGCGACACGAGTTTTTCACCGAGCAACGGCCCGGCAAACGTTTTGAAGACTTTCTCAAAGAACGCATGAAGGGTCGGTCGCCGATCAACGCGCGTTTGGACAAGCAGGGACAGGGGGCAGTAATGCTTGCGCCGGGCAGTTGGTGGTTGCACGCCACGCTTTCCGGCGACGAACAACTCGAGTGGCGTTTGCCGGTGACCGTCGCCGGATCGAAACAGGTCATCGAACTCACGCCAAAGAACGCGTACACGAGAAGCAAGTCTTTTTAAGCCGCAGATGAACGCGGATAAAACGCAGATCTGAATATGCTCGCCCTCCGCGTCGATAAGAAACGACTATCAATCAAAGATATTCCGAAACCAGAGCGCGCGGACGAAGCGCTCGTGCGTGTGCTGTTGTCAGGGATCTGTAATACCGATCTCGAGATTGCGCGCGGCTATGCGGGATTCAAGGGAACGATCGGACACGAGTTTGTCGGCGTCGTCGAAGAGAGTACTGATCGCGCGCTTGTTGGACGCCGCATTGTTGGTGAGATCAATGCCGGCTGTGGCAAGTGCGATCTGTGCCGCGCCGGTGATTCGAGACATTGCGCGTCACGCACTGTGCTGGGCATCGTCGGACGTGATGGCGCGCACGCAGAGTTTCTGCAACTTCCTGCTGAAAATCTTTTGGTCGTTCCAGACAAAATTCCCGACGAGCACGCTGTCTTCACTGAACCTCTCGCCGCTGCGTGCGGCATCCTCGAGCGCGTAAAGATCAACAGTTCCGATCGCGTTGCCGTCATTGGCGACGGCAAACTCGGTTTGCTGTGCGCGCAAGTCGTCGCGCTCTCCGGCGCCTCCGTCCTCCTCGTCGGAAAACACTCCTCCAAGCTCCGGATCGCCGAACGGCGCGGCATCGAAACTACCACGCCAAAACAAGCTGCTAAACAAACCCGACAGTTCGACGTCGTCGTAGAAGCTTCAGGCTCCGCCGGTGGTTTCGGCCTGGCTCTTGAGCTCCTCCGCCCCAAAGGTCAACTGGTTCTCAAGTCGACATTTCACGGAAAAACGGAACTGGACGCTGCACGGATCGTGGTTGATGAGGTTTCAATCGTCGGTTCGCGCTGCGGTCGCTTCGCTCCAGCTCTCGATCTGTTGCAGAAGGCCGCCGTCGACGTCGACAGCCTGATCAGCGAGGAGTATCCGCTGTCGAACGGCGTTCACGCGATGCGTCGCGCCGGCACGCGCGGAATCTTGAAAGTGCTGCTGCGCCCTTAGTTCGGCGAGCGGGGGCAAGCCCCTCTTCCTGACTTGTTCTTCGTCAAGGCGTCCTGAACAAGGTGACCCCTGAAAAAAGAACAAGTCAGGAAGAGGGGCTTGCCCCCGCTCGCCGGCGCTCTTGTGCCAATAGCAAATAAAAACCCCTTTCGCTATACTCTAGCCCTTTCTCTGGGGGCTCGATTTTCCCGAAGGTGGTGAAATATGTTTGACATTTCCAGGAACACAACGACGGAACAGGAGCGGACGATTCTGCGCAAGCTGCGCGTTTGGATTGCAGCACTAGCAGTAGCCTGTCTGCTGGCGGGAATCGGCATTGGAGCAATGCTGTCCGGCCGCCCCACGGTAGCCCAGCCGGAGATGCAGATCGCGCGCGCGCCGGAAGCTTTATCGGCCTCGTTTGCCGAGATTGCCCGGCGAGTAGAACCCGCCGTCGTGAATATCGAAACCACCCAGGCACAAATCGAGACCCCTGAAAAAGACGAAGACAAGGAAGACGAGTCAACAAATCCCTTGCTGGATCAGTATCAGTATCGCCGTCGCCCACGGACTCCAGCGCACGGCGTCGGCAGCGGCTTTATCGTCAACTCCAAAGGCTACATTCTGACTAACTACCACGTGATCGAAGACGCGGCGCGCATCATCGTCGGGCTGCAATCCGGCGAGAAGTATCGCGGCACGATTGTCGGCTTCGATCCGGAAACGGACGTCGCCGTCGTCAAGATCGAAGCGCCGAAAGATCTGCCGACTGTCACGCTCGGCGATTCCAACGCCGCCCAGGTCGGCGACTGGGTGCTCGCGATGGGTTCGCCATTCGGTCTCGATCAGACCGTCACTGCCGGAATCATCTCGAAGAAAGAACGCGAGAGCCCGCAGCCCAACGTCTTCCAGCGATTTCTTCAAACTGACGCGGCCATCAATCGCGGCAACAGCGGTGGACCACTCGTCAACATGCGCGGCGAAGTCATTGGCATGAACTCGCAGATCGCAACTTCCACCGGTGATTACAACGGCATCGGCTTCGCGCTGCCCGCCAATGAAACCAACTTCGTCTACAAACAACTGATCGCGCAAGGTAGAGTCAAGCGTGGTTATCTCGGTATAACTCTCGATTCAGTACACGACGAGTTTGCAAAAGTTTATGGCCTCTCCGAAGCAAAGGGAGCAATCATCACTTCGGTCACCGCGAATGAGAACAATCAAACGACTCCGGCGGCGAAAATAGGACTGCAAGCCGGCGACATCATCGTCGACTTCGAAGGCGCGACAGTGGTGAATGCGCAGGACTTGATCCAGCGCGTAGCCAGCACGCCCGTAGGCCAGCAGATTTCGCTTACTTACCTGCGAGACGTTAATGGCAAGTTTGAAAAGAAAACTGTCAACGTGGAATTGGGTGAACGACCCTCGTTAGCGTCGCGAAAGTTGCTGCCGCCGGTTAAGACCGCTCCGAAAACTACCGATCCACGTGGCAACACGCTGCGACTCGGCGTCACGCTCGCAGAACTGACCCCGCAACTGCTCGCCGATCGTCACCTGACCGGGGTGCAAGGGCTTTACGTTAAAGAGATCGATCCAAACGGACTGGTCGCGGAACTGCGCGTTCCGCCGCGGGGTCTACCGGCCATGTACGAAGGCGACGTGATTCATAAAATCAATCGCACGCCGGTAACTTCGCTCGCTGATTTCCAGCGCGTGTTGAATGGTCTCAAAGCAGGTGACCCAATCGTTCTCAACGTGATCAGGCGAGACTTTCCAAGCGAGCGCCAGGTACCGCTGATCGTTCAGTTCACTTATCAATAGTTATGGCTCAGGCAAAGAAAGCAATCTCAAAGACCGGCGGGAAACTGGCGGCGCGCAACGCGGCCCGCGCCGCAGTCAAAACCTATCACAACTACATCAACGGAGAGTGGGTCGCCAGCGAGTCTGGCGAGATGTTTGAAGACATCAACCCAGCCGACAACAACGACGTCGTCGGCCGTTTCCCGCTCTCAACCAGCGACGACGTCAATGCCGCCGTCCATGCAGCGCAGGGCGCTTTCGATCGCTGGCGTAACACTCCCGCTCCCAAACGCGCTGAACTATTGTTCCGACTCGGCGAGATCCTGATGCGCAACAAGGAACAGTTCACCGCCGACATGACGCGCGAGATGGGCAAGGTGTTGAAGGAAGCCGGCGGCGACGTTCAGGAAGCCATCGACTGCACTTACTACACCGCGGGCGAAGGCCGTCGCCTGCATGGGTTCACCACGCCGGCCGAGATGCGCGACAAGTTTGCGATGTGCGTGCGCCAGCCGGTCGGTCTGTGCGGTTTGATCACGCCGTGGAATTTCCCGATGGCAATCCCATCGTGGAAACTGATTCCGGCGCTGATTTGCGGCAACACCGTGGTGCTCAAACCCGCCGAAGATACGCCGCTCTCCACTTACAACCTCGTGAAAGCATGTGAAGAAGCAGGCATTCCGCCGGGCGTCGTGAATCTCGTCACCGGCTACGGCGAAACGGTCGGCGCGGCGATGACCAATCACCGCGCGCTGCGCCTGATCTCGTTTACCGGGTCGACCGAAACCGGACGCATCGTCGCTTCTGCGTGTGCCGAGCGAAATGCGATTTGTTCGCTCGAAATGGGCGGCAAGAACGCCATCATCGTGATGGACGATGCCGATATCGATTTAGCAGTTGAAGGCGCCATCTGGGGCGCTTTTGGTACGTCAGGACAACGTTGCACCGCTTCGTCGCGTTTGGTGGTCCACAAGAAAGTCTACAAACAGTTTGTGGCGAAGCTCGTCGAGCATACAAAGGCGCTGCGCGTCGGCAACGGCGCCGATCCGAAGACGGATGTTGGTCCGGTAATCAACGGCGACGCCGTCGAGAAGATCATGAGTTACATCCGTATCGGACGTAACGACGACGGCGCGAAACTGGCTTTTGGTGGCAGGCGTCTGTCGAAAGGCGACTACGCAAACGGTCACTTCATCGAGCCGACCGTGTTCATCGACGCTGCGCCTGACATGCGTATTTCGCAGGAAGAGATTTTTGGTCCGGTAACGACCGTCATTCCGGCAAGCTCACTCGACGAGGCGATTCAGATCGCAAACGGCGTTCGCTATGGACTGTCGGCGGCGATCTACACGCAGAACGTCAATCGCGCCTTCAAAGCGATGAACGAAATGTACACCGGTATCTTCTACGTGAATGCGTCGACGATCGGCGCGGAAGTGCATCTGCCCTTCGGCGGCACCAAAGCTACCGGCAACGGACATCGCGAAGCAGGAACTCAAGTGCTGGACATCTTCTCTGAATGGAAGTCGATCTACGTCGACTTCAGCGGCAAGCTGCAACGCGCCCAGATCGATCAACTCGAGTCGCCGCAATGATTATCGGCCTGCCCAAAGAAATCAAAGACAATGAGTATCGAGTAGGGCTCACGCCTGCGGGTGTGCGCGCGCTCAAGGATGCTGGTCATGACATTCGAGTTGAGACGAATGCGGGCGCGGGTTCCGGCTTTGAAGACTCACTCTACGAACGCGCCGGCGCGACTATCGTCGGTTCGGCTGACGAGGTTTGGGCCAGCGCCGACATGATCGTGAAAGTGAAAGAGCCGATCGCGCCGGAGTATCCGCGCATGCGCGAAGGTCAGTTGCTCTTCACTTACCTGCACCTCGCTCCGGACGTCGAACTGACGAAACAACTGCTCGAACGCAAAGTCACCGGCATCGCTTACGAGACGATTACGGATCGACGTGGCACGTTGCCGTTGTTGACACCGATGTCGGAAGTCGCCGGCCGCATGGCGATTCAGGTGGGCGCTCACTACCTGGAGAAGATGAGTGGCGGGCGCGGAATTCTGTTGGGTGGCGTTCCGGGTGTGCCGTCGGCGCGCGTCGTAATTATCGGCGGTGGTGTGGTAGGTACCAACGCGGCCAAGATCGCAGTTGGCATGAGCGCGCAGGTCACCATCATCGATCGTGACCTCGATCGACTACGCGAGCTCGACGACATTTTCCTGTCGAAGATCTCTACGCTCGCGTCCAGTGCCTACATGATCCACGACGCAATCTCGCAGGCAGATTTGATCGTGGGAGCTGTGCTCGTGCCTGGTGCAGCCGCGCCGAAGCTCGTTACTCGCGCGATGTTGAAAGACGTTCCGAACGGCGCGGTTATCGTCGACGTCGCCGTGGATCAGGGCGGCTGTGTCGAGACCTCGCATCCGACCACACACTCGAACCCGACGTACTACGTCGAAGGTGTGCTGCACTACTGCGTCGCGAACATGCCCGGCGCCGTGCCGCGTACTTCCACCTTCGCGTTGACCAACGCAACGCTGCCCTACGCACTGAAACTGGCTAACAAGGGTTTCCTGGAAGCGATCGCCCGTGATCCTGGTCTGAAAGAAGGCGTAAACACCTACGCCGGCCACTGCACGTACGAGGCCGTCGCTACTGCCCAGAACATCCCGTATTCACCTTTGGATTCTTTGATCCAGAACACTAAGTAAGTTTTCGATACAAGCCAGCAGATCTTCAGGTGAGACCGGTTTCGCCAGGAACGCATCTACCTGCTCGGATTCGTCGGTCGAGGTCTTCGGATCGAGCGCGCTGAGCAGGATGATCGGCAGGTGAGCCAAGTGGTCGCTATTCCTCACGAAGCGACACAACTCATACCCATCAAGATTCGGCATTAAACCATCAGTAACGACGATGTCGACGTGTGTGGTGAGCAGGAACTTCATCGCCTCCAGGCCGTCGCCCGCCGACAGGACGGCGTATCCGGCGCGCTGGAGCACCACTTCGAGGTAGCGCCGCAGCGCCGGGTCGTCCTCAACCAAAAGCACACACTGAGCCCCTTCCGGGGGTTCCGCCAAAAAGGGCGTAATTTCGAGTGTGTCCTGTGGTCTTATCATGGTGCGCGTGAGTAGAGGTATCGAGCCGGGGTGACTCGCACAAGGCAGGGTAGCCCGCGCGGCGCTTAAATGTCAAACAAATTTAGCCACAGATGAACACGGATTTCATACACAGATCTGAACAAAATCCGTGTATGAAATCCGTATTCATCCGTGGCTAATAAAGGTTTGGTGCCAGAGTTCCAGGCCTAAAAGCTGGAAAACCTGAAGGTTATAGTCCTCGCGGCCCGAAATGTTGGCGTCCACCACCTTTTTCACTTCTTTTGGGCGGAAGATGCCGCGGCGCTTGATGGTCTCTTCGGAGAGTAGATCGCCAATCATCGGCCGCAGGGTGCCGCGGAGCCACGACCGGATCGGCGCCCCGAATCCCGCCTTCTTCCGCCAGATCACGTCCGCGGGCAGGACGCCTTCGAGCGCTCGCTTCAGCACGTACTTACGCTTCAGTCCGCGGAGTTTCAGTCGCGGTGGCATGCGCGCGGCCATCTCGATCATCTCGCGATTAAGAAAGGGCACGCGAACTTCGAGATTCGCCGCCATCGAGGTCTTGTCTGTAGTCAGGAGGTTCAGGCACGGGAGAAACGTTTTCAGGTCGACGTAGAGAAGCTGGTTCAACGGCGCGGCGCCGGCAGCGCGCGCAAAGTAAGCACGGTGCGTGGCGTAAGGATCGTATTCGCTCGTGAGCGTTCGCCAGTCGTCGGAATACAGCCGCCGCTTCATGTCGTTGGTGAAGTAAGTGCCGTATCCGAGATAACGATCTTCGAAGTCGAGTGCCGCGCTGCGGGCAAACTTCTTCGCGTTACGAAGCGGCGCCGTTAGTTTGCCCGGCAGTCCACCCGGCAGAGCGCCGGCAACAGTTTTCATCAGCGGTCGCCGCAAAAGGTTTGGTACCGGGTCGAACGCGGACGCTATCTTCATCGCCATCTGCCGCGGATAACCTGCGAACACTTCGTCGCCACCCATGCCGGATAGCATCACCGTTAGCGTTTCGCGCGCCGCGCTCGAGATCAGATAACTCGGGATCGCCATGTCGATCGGCGGCTCTTCCATGTGATAGACGAGCTTTGGCAGCAGGTCAGCCACCGACGGTTTCAACATGATCTCGTGGTAGTCAGTCTGCAACTGCTCGTTGACACGGCGCGCCCAACGCACGTCGTCCGGAATGATGTCGTAGCGCAGATCCTCGCTCTCGATGCCGGCGGTGTAGGTGCTGACGCGTCGTCCGTTGCTGTGGCGCTTCATCATCGCCACGATGCCGGATGAGTCGATGCCGCCGGAGAGGAACGAACCCAGCGGGACGTCGGCAACCATCTCCATTTTCACGACGCGATCGAGCGTGTCGAGCACACGCTCACACCACCAGGCTTCGTTTTTGCCTTCCTCGATGGTGTTGAACGAAACGTCCCACCATTGTTTGAGTGTTAGTTTGTCGTCGTGGAAGTGAAGCAGATGGCCCGGTGGCACTGTCTTGATGTTGGCAAACAACGTGTTCGGATCCGGCGACCAGAGGAACGTCAGAAACTGGTGCAACGCCTCCGGGTCTAGCTCGGGCTTTACCAGCCTGCTGGCAAGGATCGCCTTGATCTCTGAACCAAAGATGAACGTGTTTCCAATGAGCGCATAATAGAGCGGCTTGATCCCGACGTGATCGCGCGCGAGCGTCAAGGTGCGTTCCCTGTTATCCCAAACGGCGAACGCAAACATGCCGTTGAGCCGATCCACCGCCTCCCAACCCCACTCAGAGATCGCGGCAAGTAGCACTTCGGCATCACTGTCTGATTGAAACTCGTGTCCGAGCGTGCGCAGCTGCGCTCGTAGCTCGCGGTAGTTGTAGATCTCGCCATTGAACGTGAGGACGTAGCGGCCATCGTGCGACAGCATCGGCTCATGACCACCCGGCGAAGTATCGATGATCGCTAACCGCCGATGCCCCAAACACGCCCGCCGCCCCGAACCATCGATCGCCTCCGAAACCCAAACGCCCTGATCATCGCGCCCCCGATGCTCAACGCTCTCGAGCATCGGCCCGATCAATCTCTCCGTCTCCAGCCCAACGATTCCCGCAATCCCACACATCGATCCGTTTAAAAATCCGTCTTAATCCGTGGCTAAATCTCGTAAGGACGGCGCTCGCGGAGAGAATCGAGCACACGAAAAGTAGTACTGCTTGTCGCCGCCAATTCGTCGAGAGCGATCGGCACCGGTCCTCCTCCAATCACACTTGCACAAACTTCTCGCACCTGTGCCTGCTGGCCCTTGTCCTGCGCCTTCAACGTGACCTGTTCCTCGCGCCCGTCTTTGTAAAGCGTCGCACGTCTAAAATCATCAAGAACAAAAACTCTTCCCGCGCCAAATATCTCCATGCGCTCTTTCGCCAGCGCTTTGTCGCCCTCGCTCAGATAAGCAATGCTGCCGTTCGAACCGTCCGCGAAACGCAACGTGATGAACACAGAATCTTCGTCAACTATCTTGCTCGACTTCGCGCTGATCGCCTCCGCAAACACAAACACCGGCGGCGCTCCCGTCAAAAACTGCATCAGGTCAACGAAGTGACAAACCTCGCCAACAATCCTGCCGCCGCCCTCGTCGGCGTTCTGCGTCCAGTGGTCCTTCGCAATACGACCAGCATTCACGCGATACAAGATCGACAGCGGCGTCTCGCGACCTTTGAAGAACTCCTTCGCACGCTGCGCGAGCGGTGAGAAGCGCCGGTTGAAACCAACCATCAGCTTCCCTGACGAACTGCTCGCCGCTTCCAAAACTGACTCGAGCTGATCGTCATTGAGCGCCAGCGGCTTCTCGACAAAAACGTGCTTGTTTCGTTCGAGCGCCTTGCGTGCCAGCTCCGCATGCGTGTCGTGCCTCGTGCCGATTACGACGAGGTTGACGTTCGCATCATCAAGCACTTCCTCCGCGCTCGACACCGCATAGGCAAACCCGAATCTCTTTCCTACGTCGTGCGCCGAGATTCCGGAAGCCGTGGCTATCGAACGAAACTCAACGCCCTCGGTTTTGAAGTGTGGCAACAGCATCGCGGGCACGTAGCCGCCTGCGCCAATCACGCCGAGAACGATCGATTTTTCCGACTTCCGCACGGCCGCGGCACCGAGCGGAATCTTGCGCGCCACCTCTGCTTCCGGATCGTAGTTGAGAATCACACCGAGGTTCGGCTCCTGCAAATCGCCGGAGATGAGTTGATACGCACGATCGGCTTCGGCGATCGGAAACCGGTGTGTCGTCAAACGTTCGACGTTGATCCGCTGCTCGCCGATGAGTTCGAGAAAGCTTTCGATGTTTCGTTTCTCAGTCCAGCGCACATACGGCAGCGGATAGTCGTGACCTCTTTCTTCGTACTCCGGATCGTAACGCCCTGGCCCATACGACATCGAGATGATCAGTTTGAGTTCGCGACTGAAGAACGGTTGTCGCGGAATGTCCATGCCCGTCATGCCAACGACGATCACGCGGCCTTTCAAGCGCGACACTCGCGCGGCAAGTTCGATCGGTTGGTTAGAATCCGTAGCCGCCGTGATCAGTACCGCATCGGCGCCGTGGCCGCGCGTCCACGTCTCGATCTCTCGTGCCGCTTCATCGTTCGAAACGATTGCTTTGTCAGCACCGAGTTCGCGCGCCAGCGATACACGCGACTGATCCAGGTCCAACCCAAACACGCGACAACCATTCGCTTTCAGCAGTTGGACCGTAAGCTGGCCCACCAGCCCAAGGCCGATCACCACCACTGACTCGCCCAACGTTGGTTCAGCCAATCGGACACCCTGCAAAGCGATCGCGCCGAGCGTGCCATACGCGCCCGATTCAAAACTCACACCCTCCGGCAGATGCACGCAAAGATTTTTCGGCACCGACAACACTTCCGCATGCGACGCGAAACCGACACCCGCGCACGCGACCCGGTCTCCGACTCGAAACTCGCTCACGTCCTCCGCAACAGCGGCAACAACACCGGCAGCGCTGTAACCCAACGCCTGCGACGCAGCCATCTTGTCGCGCACGGAAGCAAACGTATTGAGCAGTCCTTCGTTCTTGACCTTCGCAACTACCGCCTTCACCAGATCCGGTCGCTGCCGCGCCTCCTGGACCAAACCCTTGCTGACCAACTCAACCGCCGCGCGCTCTGTTCCTGCACTGATCAACGAAGCGACCGTGCGCACCAGCACACGCCCGTTCTGCAACGCCGGCACCGGCACCTCGCCGACAAACGGCCTGCCAGTCTTTCTGTTCTGCAACACCTGCTTCATACAACTTAATTGAACTTTGTATCTTTACCTGGAACAAGTCAGGAAGAGGGGCTTGCCCCCGCTCCTGAAAATCGCGACAGCGGGGGCAAGCCCCTCTTCCTGACTTGTTCTATTCTTAGTGGTTCTACTCATTGATCGTTATTGATTATTGAAGTTTTTCTGCCAAGACAGCTTCGATCAAATCGCTTACCCATTCAGCGCGTGCGTCCCACGTCCCGGAAGCGACCGCAGCCTGGCGCCTCGCTGCGTCCGCCGGATCCTTGTCGTACAGCGCCTCTTCAACTAGCCGGATAAAGTCGTCACGCGTGCGCGCGATCCGCAGCACGTCGCGCATCGGCTCGTACTCCGGCAACGGCGAAATCACCACCGGCTTGCCCGTCGCAAGATACTCGCGCACCTTGATCGCCGAACCATAACTCGTAAAAGACTGCTCAGTTTCCCACGGCAGCACGCAAACGTCGAATCCAGCCGCAAAGCCGGGCAGCTCCGCATACGCGACCGGCGGCAGAAAGTGCGTATTCGGCAAGTCTTCAATCTCCAGCCCACGCGACTTGTTGCCGATGAACACCCATTGCCATTCGGGCCGCTCGCGAGCGGCGCGCTTGATCAACTCCTGGTCAACCAGCCACGGCTCGATCGCGCCGAAGTAACCCAACCGCGGCCGCGGAATCCTCGCAATCTCCGGCGCCACTTCCACCCCACCTTCGCCGACACGCCGCCAATGCTCGTAATCAACGCCTTGTTCGAGCAAGTGCGAACGCTCGCATCCGCGTGTGGCTTCGGTAAAGAGCTTGCGGCCTGAGTAGAAGATAAGATCGGCGGCGTCGATGGCCTTTTCATGGAGGCGGCGTATCAAGGCCGGATCGGTAGCATGATCCATCGTGTTCGCATCATACTTGTCGGACACCTGATAGACCACCGCCGATTCGTCGAACGTTCCAATCATGTCGGCGGCAGTGGGAATCGCGATCCAGAGAATGGGTTTGGTCAGGCCGCGGCTGCGAGCGAGACGTTTGAGTTGAGCTCCCAGCAAACGACGATTGATCGAGCGCGCCGCCGCACTGCCGAAGAAGGGCAAACTCGCGGGCGACACAACCGTGATCCCCTCACTCGTGCGGCGGGCCAGTTTCGAATAACTCCCGAGCTTGCGTTTGATGCGCGGCAACAGATCCTTATGGGCCAGCCCCGGCAACCCCATCGAGATCGAGTTAACAAAAATTACCTTGTTCCCCGCCTGCGCAAACTTCCGCATCAAATGAGCCTTGGAGTGCGGATGGTGATACCACCAATCCTCACCTCCAAAGCAGATTATCGAGCGATTCAGCAACACGAATTCTTTAAACTAATCCGTAACAAATCGGCGTTAATCCGCGGCCCTCGCGACGCACAATCCCGACACACCAAAGGGCAAGTCCATGTACTTTAGAATCCAACTCTCACTACTGAAGATTCTCCCCAGAATGCCGTTCAGTGCGGACACGTTGATGTTGTTCTCTGACTCGGCTTTTATACCCGTGAGGCGCATTAATTTACGCATCAGGAGAATTGGCAGAAAGAACGTGATGTTGGCATAGGTGGTGCGTTCGATTTCGAAGCCGGCTTTTTCCAGCACGCGCCTCAATTCCGATAGCCGGTAACGACGGCGATGATTGCTGACGTCGTCCTGCACGCCCCACAGGAACATGAACGTCGGGACAAACAGCAGCACGCGGCCGCCGGGGCGCAGGACGCGTCGCATCTCTCGAAGGCCCGCGAGGTCGTCGTCCATGTGTTCGACGACGTCGAACGCCGTTACGAGATCAAACGTGCCGTCGTCGTAAGGCAATTCTTCAGCTGCGCCGAGCTTTACCTTGTCGAGCCCACGCTCGCGACAGAACGCAAGCGCGTCTTCTGAAACATCGACGCCCTCCGCATCTCCATACTTCGAAAGCATCAGGAGATTTGCGCCCGTGCCGCAACCGACGTCGAGAATGCGCGGGCGTCGATCAGTCACGCGCCGGCAAATATCTTCCACGAACGAGGCGAGGATTTGTCGCCGGCCGATGTGCCACCAGTGCGACTGCTCCACGCGAAAGAGGATGGGATACGTATGCTCCATCATCTCGCGCGGCAACGGATTGGCTATGCTTTCCCTCATGAATTCGTAACCGCGGATTTGGCGGATTTGCTGAGAAACGATTTACACAGACGATCGATACCGGCGCCCGCAAACACAATCAACAGCCCGTGCATCGGCAAGACGTAACGTATCTCCGTGTGCCCGACTGTGCCCGGCACAAGATAGTAAAGTACGGTCACGAGCAGCACGCAAGCGATCCGCCAATCCCTGCGCGCGGCGACATAGATCCCAAACGCCGCCAGCGGCAGAAGAAGATAGCGCACAACACTCTGAATCATACCCAACACGTTCACGCCCAGCGCCGCCACGCCGCCCTGCCAATTTGGCGGCAGACACTTTCTGCTGGTCACGTTTATTCCACTGCTACCGGCGTGTGGCGCCGGATCGCCCGCAACTTTCAACATGCCCCACATTCGCCCGACCATCGTGCCTAAAAACCAGATCGGATGTTGCCTGATAAACGCGAGCGATTCGCGTGCGAATTCGCGGTCGCGTCGAATTCCATCCGGCCAGTAAACCTCAAGCGGCTTATCGGCAGGCCAAGCCATCTTGATGCGTTCGTGCTCAATCGCCTTTTCGTCACTAACATAAAATCCGTTTTGCCGGCCCAACTCAGTTTCGCCGATGCCCTCCCAAAGGATGAGGCCGATCGTTCCTCCGGTCGGTGTGAAATCCGGAAACACAAGGTAGTTTCGGATCACGATTGGGGAGATTACGAGAGCGGTCGCCAGCAACGTCGCCGCACTCATCTTCAACCTCAGTGGCCATGTTCCATTGATTAAGATGAGAAGCGCAAACGACCAACCGGCGCACAAGTACAATGGATTCACCCGAAACCAGCACGCGATACCGAGCAACACGCCCGCGCCGATTGCCAGTCGAACACTCCTGCGTTGCAGCCCCAGCAGCAACAGCCAGTTGCCGCCGAGCACAAACCACGTAGCGGGCATATCTGCTGAAGGATATGCGCCGTACATTGCGAAGACCGGCGAGAGCGCGACGAGAAAACCGCTCGCGATCGCAGCGCGCCAACCAAAAGCGCTTCCCGCAATACCTGCAATCAACAACATCGACAGCACTACATCAACAGCCCACACCGCCAGTTGTGCTGAATAAGCAGACGGTTCCGCTGTAACTTTGTAGATCAGGGCCAACAGCGCGGAAAATCCGGGTGGATACTGGGCGAGGTCTGTGCGTGTCGCGTCGTCGATCCAGAAGAGTCGTTGTCGACCGTCGAGAATGTCGCGCGCTTGTCGATCAAACCTTGCGTAAGATCCGGTCTGAAACCACGCCGGATCGTGTAAGTGCGCACGCATGAATTGAAGCGTGAGGACACGTACGCTAATCGCGACCAGCAACAACGCGAACAATACCGCGAGCCGTTTCTTCATTTAACCGCAGTGACGATCACGTTCCAGCCAATTCGTTTTCGCAGTCTGTCTAGCATCGGCTCTGAAACCAGTGGCGAAATAAAGCGCAGCTCAGCGCGCGTCAACTGCTCCACCTCGACCGTCACGCTCTTGAACAAACCGAACAGCTCGCGCGCCTGTTTGCGACTGTAGACTTTCACCAACGGCCGCGCGTCATGATCGCTGAATTCAATTACGCGGCTCATGATTTCCTCCGCCGATCGACCGCGCAAAAACTCAGCGCCCAGCACACCTCGCCGCAACACAATCTCGAACCAGTAGTTCAGCGAATTGCGGTGGTAAAGCATCACCTTCGCCGTTCCACCGGGCCGGAGCACGCGATGCACTTCGCGGACGGCGCCCGCGGTGTCGGGCGTATGGTGCAGGACACCGTTTGAGTAGACGACGTCGAAACTCGCATCACGAAACGGTAAGCGCTCGCCATCGGAGATCATGAAATTGCCGCGCGCGTCGTAAAGCCGGAAGCGATGGCGAGTGATCTCGATCGAGCGCGGCGTTAGATCGATGCCGGTGCAACGCGCACCGCCCCGTGCAAACTGCAACAGGTCGGTACCCATGCCGCAGCCGATTTCAAGCAGTCGCGCATCGCGAAACTCATCGAAACCCATAAGCCGCGGCATCCAGGCGGCGTACTCGGTGTATCGATGTCGCTCGACGTTGTCGAAGAACTCGCGCGTCCCTAACTCGTGTTCGCGAACGTACTCCGCGCCACATGGATCCTGGCTCCACTGCTCGCGCGCCCGCACTTTCTCTTCAGCCAGACTGCTCATCCCTTTAAATCCTGATACGCCTCGAGCACGCGCTGCGCGTTGTGCGTCCAGGTGTGGTCACGCTCGGCAACTTCACGCGCCCGCGCACCCAAACGTTTCCGCAACGCTTCAGATTCAATCAACCGCACGATCGCGTTACCAAGCTCGCCAACATTTCCCGGCTCGACGAGCAACGCCGTTTCCCCGTCGACAAGCACTTCACCAATCTGGCCCAACCGGCTCGCGACGATTGCCTTTCCCATCGCCATGTACTCAAAAATCTTTGTCGGCGAACCGAAAAACTCACTGCCGTCGGCAAGCGGGACGTGCGGCGCAACCAGTATGTCGCAAGCATCCAAAAGCTTCGGCACCCGATCGTGAGACACCGCGCCCGTGAAGATTACGCGGCCCGTCTTAGTTTCACTCTCAAGTTGCTTCTCAACCTCCGCATGCAAGCTGCCGCTGCCTACGAGCAGAAATCTGACCTGCCAACTCGACGGCATCGATTTGATCGCTTCCGCAAACTTCTCAACGCCGTGCCACGGTCCAAACGTTCCGACAAATCCGGCAACTACCTCTTGATCTTCTATCCCCAGTTCGCGCCTCGCCTCCGTCCCGCCCACGCCAGGGCGAAAACGCTCCACGTCAACGCCATTCGGATTAACAACAATCTTCTCGGCCCGCACTCCGCGCGCTTCGAGGTTCCGCCGCTCAACATCGGAAACCACAAAAATACGCGCCGCAGCGTCAAGGTTCAATCGCTCGTAACGCTCCAGCAAATCAAGACTTCCCACGCGATCCCAATGCCGCCCCACCCAAACTTCCGAACCGTTGTACTCGAGAAACAGCGGCCGCTTGATCCGCATCGCCGCCACCACGCCCGCCCAACTAAACCGCGCGTATCGTTGATAAATAAAATCCGGATCCGCGCGCTCGATCAGCGGCACGGCGCCGCGCGTGAAAACCAGGTTGTTGTGGATATCGAAAAGCGCCCTGCTTCCACCACCGGCTTGTGGCGGTATCACGGTAAAGCGATCGTCCGGAAAGTTCAGTCCGGCAATCTGATCGTTGCTGATTATCTCCACGTGGGCGCCGAGCGCCTGAAGTCCCTCGACCACTCCCTTGATATGACTCGCGGCGCCACCCGCCTGCGTGCCTGGTCCGGGCGTCGAGCGAAGATAAACAACTCTGACTGGCGACCGGTGCGTTAACTTATAAAGCGTCTCTTTCGACCGCAAACAATCTTGTTCGAGTCGTTGCAACTCGCGACGCGACTGCGCTACGTCGTTAACACCAGTCAACGTCTCGCGCCCGAGCCGCACCGGCGCCCCGGCAAGCAAATTCGCGCGCGACTTACGCACCAGCCCACCATGCGCATCGATCATCAACACTTCGCGCGCGCCGGCGAGCGCTCCAAAAACCATGAAGAGATTTTGACCACGCTGCCAGGGTAGTCGCTCAGTCGCGATCGCGAGCACGTCCGGACGCAACGCACGCAGCGACTTGAGACGTTTGATGTGGCTGCCGGTTTCGAATTCGGCGCGCGAGATAAACTCGAGCGAACAGTCAGGGTAAAGTTGGACCAGTTTGTCTCGCCAGCGAGATAAGTCGCCGCTGAGCGCCAGCAGAACAACTTTCATCCGCGCAAGCTCCCGAGCACAAAGACCTCGGTAAACGACCGGCCCGTGCTGGTGTGAAAGTGAAGTGCGACCAGTCCAAAGATGGCCGCGTAACTGATACTCGACGCAATCGCAGCCCCCTGAGCGCCATAGCGGGGAACGAGAGTAAACACGAGCACGAGGTTCAACGCGAGTGTCGCCACCCAGTAGAGCGGAATGGCGCGCGGCAACCCGAGCGCGTTGAAGTGTTGGACCAGCACTGACTCCAGCCCCATCAAGTAAACACCGGGCAACAGGATCAGAAGCAACTTCGTAGCGTCAGAGAATGCAGGACCATAAATCAACGGCAACAGCAGACTAAAGGGTACCGCCGCGAGGCAACACAGGAACATGATCAAAGTCGTGTAGCGGCTGACGATGCAAGTGGTCTCGCCACGCACGTCCTGTTCAGTGGTCACACGCGGAAAAAGCAACGTCGCGATCACGCCCGGCAGCAACATCAACAACAGTGCAAATTGTGAAGCGACGCTGTACACACCGGCTTCGGCGGCGCCGCGAAAGTGGTTCACGATCAGCAGGTCAGCGCGAATGATGATCGCGCCCGCCAGAATCGCGACGTGAGCCTTGACCCCGTAGCTGATCATGCGACGCAGCAGCGCCATGTCTGCGCGCCACCTGGATTGAACGAGGCGCTTCCCTGAGATCACGAGCAGCAGCGCGACAACGATGCCCACAAGAATGCTGGCGGCCGTGTTCAAAGTGACAAGCGTTTCAAGGCCTTGTTTGAGCACCAGCAACACCAGCGCTGCATTGATGAGCAGGAAAGACTGGCCGGCCAGATCCAGCAGGTTGAACTCTCGAATCTTTCCGAGAGCGAGCAGGATGTTCAGGCCGATCAAAGCAACTAGTTGAAACGGGATCGAGATGGCGGCGATACGAATCAACTCAGCTGAAACAAAACCAAACCAATCCGGGCGCAGTGAAGCGATAGCGATGAGACCCAGGGCAAGGATCGAACCGGCGCCGAGCGCGAAGATCAGCGAGTTGATGGCGGCCGCGCGGAAGTGCGTCTGGTCCTGTGCGATGAAATAGGTGTTTGAAGAAGGCAGACCGAAACTTCCAAGCTGCACGATCGTGGCAACGGCAACGTTGAGCACAGCCAAAGCGCCGACGCCCTCTGCGCCAAGCCAGCGCGCCACGATAATCCCTGCCGCAACGCTGTTGACGATCATCAACACGCGCGTCGCGAAGGTCCAGGCAATTTTTGTCCACAGATTACGCAGATTCAATCTGTGCAATCTGTGGTCGCTTTCAATCGATCCAGCGCTCATACCAGAGACTCAAATTCAGTAACGCCCACAGATGAAAGCCCCAGTCTTTCGTCTGCTTCCGGTGCTCCTCCAACATGCGACTCACAAACCCATAGTCCAGCAACTCTCTGCGCCGCATCGTCGAGTTCATCAAGTGCTCGTCAAACCACCCACCCAGGCTCTCCCGAAACCACTCGCGCACCGGCGCGCCAAAACCACGCTTGCGTTCGTACAACAGATCGCGCGGCAGGATCTCTTCCAGCGATCGTTTCAGGATGTGCTTCCCGCTCGCGCCTTCAACCTTCAAAGATCGCGGCAACGAAAGCGCGTACTCCACCAGATGATGATCGAGAAACGGCACGCGCGCCTCGACGCTCGTCGCCATCGTGATCTTATCAACTCGCATCAGCAACAACTCCGGCAAACGTAGTTTCAACTCGAGATACGTCATGCGCGCCAGAAAATCCGAGCCGGGTCGCTCCTGCTCGACGTGCTTCAGATACGACTCAACCACGCGCAACGACGACAGCCCATTCAAACGCTCACGCACCTGGCTCGAAAGCACGCGCGGCTTGAACGTCTCGTCGTACACCACCACGCCGCCCCAGAACAACGGTTCATTCGCGCCCAACCGCCGAATCAATTCGATCGCTGCGCGCTTGCGACCCGTCGCCTCGAGCGCAGGCCGCGAAAGATTCGAGATCGCGCGGCGCAACGAAAGCGGCAGCGCTTCGGCGTGTCGCCAGAAGTTCTCGTAAATGCGCAGGTGCCGCACGTAGTTTTCGTAACCACTGAAGATCTCATCCGAGCCTTCGCCCACCTGGACCACGATCGTGCCCGAATCGCGCGCGAGCTTCGAAACGTAGTAGAGCGGCACGCAAACAGGATCCGCGATGGGCTCGTCCTGGTGAAACACCATGCGCGGGAGAAAGTCGTGCATCTCTTTCTCGGAGATGATCACTTCGTGATGGTTGGTGCCAAACTGCTTTGAGATACGGCGCGCCGGCTCCAGCTCGTTGAGATACTCGGCATCGCTGAAACCAACAGTGAACGTCTCCACCGGTCGCGACATCTGTTCCGACATCAACGCGACATTGGCCGACGAATCGACGCCGCCCGACAGAAACACGCCAAACGGAACGTCGGACATCATTCGCTTGCGAATCGACTCGCGCAGCAGACGCAGGATCTGAGCCTGTTGCTCCTGCTCCGTGCCTGCGGCTGCTTGCATTGACGGCAACGCGTCCCAGTAGCGCTGCATGTTCAGCGAGCCGTCGCGTTTGACGATCAGCACGTGACCGGCGGGGAGTTTGTGAATGTCGCGGAAGAGCGTGGTTGGCGCCGGCGTCGTGAGAAACGTCAGGTAGTGATAGAGCGCTTGTTCGTCGATATCGGGCGTGACTGCGGGATGTTGCAGGATCGCTTTGATCTCGGAAGCGAAGATGAAGCGGCCGTCCTTGTGATAGAAGTAGAGGGGTTTGACGCCAATGCGATCGCGCACGAGCACGAGTTGTTCTTTGTTTGCGTCCCAGAGCGCGATGCCGTAGTCGCCTTCGATTTCGTGAATGAAGTCGAGGCCGCGTTCTTCGTAAAGGTGCAGGATGGTTTCAGAGTCGGTGCGCGACGAGTATTTGTGGCCGCGTGTTTCGAGGTCGGCGCGAATTATGGCGTGGTTGTAGATCTCGCCGTTGAAGACGAGCCATGTGCGTTCGTCGCAGCCGTGCATCGGCTGATGACCGGCGGCGGAAAGATCGATGATTGAGAGACGCCGGAAGCCAAAACCACCGCGGCGCTCGTCGAAAATCAACTCGCCGGAGTCGTCAGGGCCACGATGAGTCATCTCATCGCGCATGCGCCCCAGCAGCGAGGTCTCAATCGATCCCTCACTGGCACCATATTCCCAGACTCCGCAAATTCCACACATTAGTTTTTTGCCACAGATTACACGGATTTTATTTTCCAGCTTAGCTTGCTTACGCGTCCCGAGATCCGCCAGCACGCCGAAACAGCATCGCGCATTTCACCATAGTCGCGCGAGACCGGCTGGCTCTCCAGCACGGGCTCGACGTCGTGATTCAATAACGAGACCTCTAGTCCTTCCGCATCCGGGGCAAAGTGAAACCTGGCCTCGTAGACGTGCTCGCCCTCACCAAAGAACTCGTCATCAATCAACCACAACCGTTCACGCTTGTCGAATACGACGGTGCGGCGATGTGTGACGGGGTATCCATAATGCTCGGCTACGACCCTGTCGAAGTCGGCGTTAGATTTCCACTCAAGCACGCGTGGTTGCGCTTCGTTGCCGATCACAAATGGCGAGTCGACGTGGATGGTGTTCTGTTCCTTGCCGTCTATCTGCACGGTTGAATGATATGCCGTGGAGCGAAACTCGTGTCGCTTCTGGAGGTCCGCGGAATAAACGTACGTGCCCGGATCGACGATGAACGGTCGACCACCTGCCGAGACTTCAATACTCAAAGCATCGTTGTGCCCGTGCGAGCCGCGACCGTTGATTCCTGCGCCACTGGCGTTGAAGCAAAGATAGAGATCGCGATCGCGCATGATGTAAATACCGGCGTCCGGAAACGCCTGCGAGACGGCGGGTTCAGGTTTCAGCGCTCCGATTTCCAAAAGATAAGCGTGATCGTCGGCGGCCCTGCGTACAAAGGGCAAAACCTGACCGCTATCGGTATCGCCAATCAGCGGCGCAAACCCATCCGGTCGCAGGTAGGCGCGGATGAACATCAGCATTTGATGAAGTTTGGACCAGTATTTCTTTTCAATCTCGACATTGTTGGCCCGGCAAAGCATGAACGAGTAAAGAAAGAGTTCAGTAACGAAGCGGTGATATCCGGTTGACGATTCGAAATCCGCACCATCGGCGAGCACCTGCTTGTCCATCTCGCGCAGTGTTTGGTCGAGGCCAAAGTCGCGCCACGATTCAGCGTCGCGAAGCTCGGGCAACAGCAAACCCAACCAGAGCAGTCCAACGACGTCCGAGAGATAATGATTGCTGGTAGCGATGTAAGAGAATTCGAGATTGCGACGGATGTAATTGCCGTGCTCTTGAAGCAGTCGCAGGAAGAACTGCAAAAATTCTGAATCGAGCTGTGGCGCGTGTCGGAATATTTCAAACGCAGCGAGTAAATTCATCGCACGTAGTGCAACTTCCATCGCACACGTCCAGTTTGGCCCACGCCCGGACGGATTTTGCACGGCCCAGCCTCGTAGCTGCGCAAAAAACTCTGCGCTGTACCGGGCATCTTTTGTAAAGTCGTAAGCGCACGCAAGCGTGAGGAGGTGGCCGAGGCGGTTCAGTTCCCAGAGCACGCGCACATCCGAGCCATCACCGCGCACCAACTTGATGTCGCGATGATAATCGAGCGGCCAGGTGTAGTTCGAAAGCGGATCGCGCGTCCATTGAATCTCTTTGCCGAAACACTTCTCACCAAAGCCAAGCAACGGCCACGAGTGTGAGTCAACGATCCGATCCGCTGAAGCGATGTCGGCCGTTTCACTTTCGATAAATCCATCGATGAACTTCGCCGCACGTTCTCCACGAAAATGAGCCAACAACTCATCCGCACTCATCCGCGCGAAAACAGGCGCTAGCGACAAAGGCTCCTCGCTATCAAGCAGCGCGCGTTCCTTTCGCTGCTGAAGCGAAGCCCGACTCCGCCGCAACGCTTCCAGCGCTACCGTAGTGAGCTTCACTTCTCCACGGACTGCACGTTTGATTTTGTTCAGAACTGCCATCAATGCGAGCTGGGAGCGAATTCTTCGAGCGCATCGAGGATACGCTCAGACGTTTGGCCGTCCCAAAGAGGTGGTTGGCGCAGTGCTTTCTTAGCAGAACCGTTGAGTGCGGCGTTGGCTGCGGCGATGATCTTTGTCGTGTCAGTACCGACGACTACATTCGTTCCCATCTCGACGGTGATCGGTCGCTCGGTGTTCTCGCGCAAGGTCAGGCAAGGTATGCCGAGCGCCGTCGTCTCTTCCTGAATTCCGCCGGAATCCGTCAGCACCAAACGTGCGCTGCTCGAGAGATTGAGAAAGTCGAGATAACCAAGCGGCTCAACTGTGCGCAGATCTTTGATGGACGACACGCGCGCGCTCAAGCCAAGCTCGGCGATCGTCTTTTTAGTGCGCGGATGCACCGGAAAAACAATCGGCAACTTCGCTGCAATCACTTCGAGCGCCGCAAGTATGCGCTCAAACGATTCGCGCATATCGACGTTCGAGGGACGGTGCAACGTCAGTAATGCGTAATCCACGGCGCTCAGGCCCAGTTGCTCTTTCGTGTGCAGCGATCGCGCGGCGTTGAGGTTCTTTTGCAGCGAGTCGATCATCACGTTTCCGACGAGCCGGATGCGTTCGCGCGGAATTCCTTCCGCAAGCAGGTTCTCATCGGCGTCGTGCGAAGGCGTGAAGAGCAGGTTGGCGATCTGGTCCGTCAGCAGGCGGTTGATCTCTTCGGGCATTGTGCGATCGCGGCTGCGTAGTCCCGCTTCAACGTGCGCCACCTTTATGCCGAGTTTCACGCAGACCAACGCGCACGCAATGGTTGAATTGACGTCGCCGACAACCAGCACCCAGTCAGGTTGTTCGCGCAGTACGACGGGTTCGAAGCGCTCCATCACGGCCGCGGTTTGCGCCGCATGGGAAGCGGAACCAACGCCGAGATGTGTGTCAGGTTCGGGAAGTTCGAGGTCACGAAAAAACGAATCAGACATTGCTGAGTCGTAGTGTTGACCGGTGTGAACGACGAGTGGCAGGAACCGTTCCGGACGCTTCTTCATCGCGGCCACGATAGGCGCCACCTTCATGAAGTTGGGCCGCGCACCGACGACGTTTATAACTTTCAGCATTCTTTTTTGAGCCACGGATTTTCACGGATGAACACGGATTAGATCAGTGTTTATCCGTGAAATCCGTGGCTAGATTACAGTCGAATGATCCGGGCGCAGCTCTCGCGGCGCAGGTCGCCGTTCAGCGCGTTGCGAGTGTCGACGATGAGCGGGGCCAGTGAGCAGACGCGCTTGTAGTCGATCTCGCTGTGGTCCGTAACGATGATGACGCAGTCGGCCGCCTTGAGCTCTTCGTCGGTTAGCGGCACGGACGTCAGCGGTTCGCCACTGCCTTCCGTGTGCGAATCGTCAAAGCGCACCTCTTCGACAAACGGATCGTGATAGCGAACGTTTGCGCCCTTCGCGCGCAGGCGATCGATGATCGAAAGCGCCGGACTCTCGCGCACGTCGTTGATGTCCTTTTTATACGCGACACCGAGCAGCAGCACGTTCGAGCCTTTCATCGCCTTGCGCTCGTCGTTCAGCCCGTCCGAAACGAGTTGAACCACATGCTCGGGCATGCGCGAATTGACTTCCTCCGCCAGACTGATGAAACGCGAATCGAACCCATGCTGGCGCGCCTTCCACGACAAATAATGCGGGTCGAGCGGAATACAATGCCCGCCGATCCCCGGCCCGGGATAAAACGGCATGAACCCGAAAGGCTTCGTCGCCGCGGCGCGAATCACTTCCCACGTGTCGATATTGAGCGCGTAACAAAGTCGCGCCATCTCATTCGCCATGCCGATGTTCACGGCGCGAAAAGTATTCTCCAAAAGCTTCGCCGCCTCGGCCACGCGCGCCGAGCTAACACCATGAACGTCGTTGACGATGTGCGAATATAGATGCGTCGCGGCTACGGTCGAATCAGGAGTTACGCCGCCGACAACCTTCGGAATATTGTGTGTCAGAAAACTCGGATTGCCGGGGTCGACGCGTTCCGGCGAGAACGCCAGCAGGAAATCCTCGTCGAGCTTCAAGCCCTTCTCTTCAAACATCGGCAGCAGCACTTCGTCAGTCGTACCCGGATAAGTAGTCGACTCGAGAACGATCACCTGTCCGCGTCTGAGACGTTTGGCGATCTCCTCGCTGGCCGCCAGGATGTAAGAGATGTCAGGCTCTTTCGTTTTGCGCAGCGGCGTTGGCACGCAAATGATGATCGCGTCGCACTCGCTGAGATGACTGAAATCCGTCGTAGCTTGCAGCCGCTTCGCATCAACCGCTTCCTGCACCCGGCGCGATGGCACGTCGCCGATGTACGAAGTACCGGCGTTGATCTGCTGTGCTTTTGACTCGTCGACCTCGAAACCCGTGGCCTTGAAACCCTTGGAAGCAAACTCCACGAGGAGCGGCAGCCCGACGTAGCCGAGGCCGATGACGCCGATGTGGGCTTGTTTGTTTGTTATTAAATCGATCAGTTCATTTTTCATAGATGGTGGCGAACTCCAAACTCGAAAGACTAGGTGACCGCGTTGAGCAGTGTCAAGCAAGCCTTTTCTCTTGACACACGCGGCGCGGCCCACTATACCCACTCGACCAATGAGCAACGAAACTTCCCCCAAACTGGTGCGCGAGCTGAGCCTGCTCGACGCTACCATGATCGTTGTCGGGTCGATGATCGGATCGGGAATCTTTATTGTTTCCGCCGAATCGTCGCGGCTGGTGGGCTCGCCGGGGTGGCTGTTGATGGCCTGGGCGCTGGCGGGCGTGCTCACGATTACGGGCGCGCTTTGTTGCGCGGAACTGGCTGCGATGTGGCCACGGGCCGGCGGTCAATACGTGTTTCTTCGAGAAGCATACGGGCCGTCGATCGGGTTTCTGTTTGGCTGGGGCTTGTTTCTGATCATTCAGACCGGAACCATCGCCGCGGTCGCCGTCGCTTTCGCAAACTTCACCGGCGTACTCGTTAACTGGGTCTCAGCGGATCGTTATCTCATCCCGCAGATCGTGCTGATCGAGCCGTTTACGATCAATCAACTGTCGTTCGACGGATACGCGTTGAGTTTGTCGACACAGCAACTCGTCGCGGTGGTGATGATCCTCTTGCTTACCTTCATCAACACGCGCGGGCTGACGACCGGCAAGATCATTCAGAACACGTTTACGTTTACTAAAACCGGCGCGCTGGTCGGTTTGATTTTGATCGGACTGTTGCTCGGGTGGAACCGCAACAGTGCGGCTTACACTTCTTCGTGGTGGGCGCCGTGGGAGAACGGGTGGAAACCGACTGCGGCGCAGGTTTGGTTTGACCCGACCAGCCACGGTTTGCTGGTGCTGGCGCTGCTGATGTTGCTCGGCCGGGCGATGGTTGGACCACTGTTTGCACAGTCTGCGTGGAACAACGTTACGTTCACGGCGGGCGAGGTGCGCGATCCGGGAAAGAATTTGCCACGGGCGTTGTTGTTGGGTTGCGGGATCGTGGTGACGCTGTATCTGCTCGCGAATCTTGCGTACGTCGTGACGTTGCCGCTCGCGGGAATTCAGAACGCGCCACAGAATCGAGTGGCCACGGCGGTGATGCAGGCGGTGCTCGGTCCGAGTGGCACGATCATTATGGCGCTCGCGATCATGATCTCGACTTTTGGTTGTAACAACGGATTGATACTGGCGGGCGCGCGCGTTTATTACGCGATGGCGAGGGATGGGCTGTTCTTCAAGCAGGTTGGTAGCGTCAACTCGCATCATGTGCCCGCGGTGGCGTTGATTGCGCAGGGGATATGGGCGTCGATCCTCGTGCTGCCGCGCACGGTGACGATCAATCAACAGACAGGGGCGTATTCGTTTGGAAACGTTTACACGCAACTACTCGAATACATCGTTTCCGCGGACCTGATTCTGTACGTGCTGATGATTGGGGCCGTGATCGTGATGAGGCGGAAAGCGCCGGAGATCGAGCGGCCGTATCGAACGTTTGGTTATCCGATCGTGCCGCTGATTTACATCGTGATTGCCGGGCTATTCATTGTCGCCTTGGCGATTCTCGCGCCATCGACGTCGGGAATCGGGTATTTGTTGGTGTTTACTGGCATCCCCATCTACTTCATTTGGCGAAGTAGAAGCAGAGATGCAGCGGGGGCAAGCCCCTCTTCCTGACTTGTTCTTTTCCTGGGCGTCCATTCCTTGAGCGTCTAAAAAGAGAACAAGTCAGGAAGAGGGGCTTGCCCCCGCTGTGTCCTATTTGACCCATTCGTCGGCGATCTCGGTTTCGACTTTGACGGGGACGGTTCTGAGGTATTCCTGGCCGGCGGTGCACATTACGCGCTCTACTTTAAACGCTACGTCTTCCGCTTCATCGGCGTCGGCTTCGACGACGATTTCGTCGTGAATGATGTTGACGACGCGGGCGCTGGTCTCGCGCAATTCTTCTTTTAAGAGTTTGAGGGCGCGTTTCAGGATGTCAGCGCTCGTGCCTTGTATCGGCGTGTTCTTGCCGTTGCGCTGCGTCATCGAGATCTGCTGGCGGTCGTTTTCGTCGTAACGGAAACGCACCAGGCGACCTGACGCGGTGCGCGCCTGGCGATCATTCACTGCCCTCATCGCAGCTTCGCGCAAGTAAGTATCGAGTTGGCGATAGGTGCCGAAATACCGGCGCAAAACATTTTCCGCATCTGACTGGCTCATTCCCGTCATCAACGCAAAACGCTGCGCGCCGATTCCGTAAACAACGCCGAAGTTCAGTCGCTTGGCAAAGTCGCGCTGCTCTTTAGACACCTGATCGAGAGCAACGTTGAAGACTTGCGACGCCGTCACGCGATGCAGATCCGCGCCGGAGTTGAAAGCCTCGATGAAACCGCGATCTCCGGAAAACTCCGCCAGGATCCGCAACTCGATCTGCGAATAATCAGCAATGATCAACTTTCGCCCGTCCGGATGGCCGCTGAAGCAGCGCCGGTACTCGACCGCGTGCGGCACCTGCTGAATATTCGGATTAGTACACGCAAACCTTCCTGTCGGCGCGCCGATCTGTCGAAAATCGGCGTGTAGACGTTTGGTGACTGGATTGATCAGCTCGATCATGTTTTCGCCGTAACTCGTGAGCGCTTTCTGCACCGTGCGATACTCGAGTAACGTGCCGATGACAGGGTATTGCGCGGCGAGTGGTTGCAGTTTCCAGTTGCGAGTTGAATCAGGAACGGGAATGCCGAGGCGGTTCAACGCCTGGGTTAACTGCTGGTGCGAGTCGAGGTTGATCTCGTCGCGTTGTGGCCCGCCGAACAGCGAGCCCTGCGACGACTCTTCCGCGAGAACTTCCTGCAACTGTTCCGCCAGTTCGATTCGTCGCTTTTCGACGATGCTCAGTTGTTCGAGCCAGCGATCCTTGTGCATGTAAAAGCCCGCCAGCTCGATGTCAACCACCGGCATCACGCACTCAAACTCCAACTGCGCACACTTCACCAGCGACTCCGACTTCAATCGCTCGATCAGCTTTTCACGCAGCGGCAACAGGACAGCGGCATCGCGCGCGGCATATTCGAGTTGTGCTTCTGACAACTCGAAATTCCAGTTGCTCAAACGCTCGGATTTGTCGACTGCTTCATTCAGATATCGACTGGCGACCGTTTCGAGCCCGTGACGTTCTTCGATGTCGCCCGCGCCGACGAGCTGACTGGCCAGCAACGTATCGAACAGTCCACCGAGATCCACGCCAAGGTTGTGCTTGATGAACTTCGCGTCAAACTTCGCGTTGTGTGCGATCTTGATCGGTCGCGGCGCGGCCAGTAGCCGGCGCAAGGGATCCAACGCTCCGGCGTTGCCGTTGGCGAAATGATCGAAATCGACGATGAAGACGCGCTCCGGCGTCGCGAGTTGAATCAGGCGTAAGCGAGAGGTGAATGGATCGAGCTCGGTGGTTTCCGTGTCGAGACCGACTACGGGTTGCGTTGCGATGATTTCGATTGCTTTCCGAAGTTCATCGGGGTTCTTAATTAGTTCGTAGTTCATTCCCAGACAAGTCCATCCACAGATTACACAGATTGTTTAAAAAGGAATCTGCGTAATCTGTGGATGGTTTTTATAGTGCCATCAATCGCTTCAACATCAAAATCTGTCCCTTGTGCTGGGCTTCGTGATCGATCAGGCGATGCAGGATCCAGCGCAAGTTGTATTCGGTGGTTTCACCGTTTCGTTCGTAAGTAATAATGCGTTCGAGATCTTTATCGTTGTAAGAGAAAAGCACATCGCGCGTCTGATTGCGAATCAAGTCGATCTCGTTCAGGCAAAACTCAGTCGTGTAACCGTTGCGCGCTACCCGTTCGACGTCGTCCAGCACATCCCAAAACGGCGTCTTCCTGTCTTCCTCCGTGAGCACGTGTCCAGCGACAACCATCTGCATCCAGAACCACTCCGCCTCACCGATGTGCAGCACCAGCCCGCCAATCGAATGCGCGCCGAGAAACGCCGGCTTGCCAATCAGCTCATCCGGAATGGCTTTGACTGCCACGTGCACCTGCAGGCGTACTTCTTCCATGCCCGCCAGATAGTAGCCAATGCCGGTTGATAAGCCTGGTTGCGGAGTCAAAACTCTGCGTCTCATTGCAAGAATTCCTCTCCTGGGTGAGGTCTGACGAAAAGCAATAACAGCGCGGCGGCAGTTGCGCCCATCACGGCGCTGACAAGAAACGCGACCGTCGGACCCTTCCAATCCCAAATGATACCCATCAGTAACGAAGCAGGAAACACCGTCACGCCGAACGCGAGATTGTACAGGCCATACGCCGTGCCGCGTTGCTCGGGCCGCACAAGATCGGCCACCAACGCCTTCTCCGCTCCTTCCGCCAAACCAAAGTAGATGCCGTAAATCAGAAAAAGGATCCAGAGCGAGGCTGTGTTGCTGACAAAAGCAAAACCGGCGTAGACAGCGGCATACAACACCCAACCGGAAACGATCAAACGCTTGCGTCCGAGACGATCCGAAAGATCGCCGCCGAGCAACGAGCTCAACACCTTCATGCCGTGGTGTGCGGCCCAGAGCAACGGCACCATCGCGATCGACACTCCCGAATCCATCGCCCGCAGGATCAGGAAACTGTCGGAGGAGTTTGAGAGTGTGAAGAGTGCCAGGATCAAAAGGAAGCGCTTGAAGTTGCTGTCGAACCCGCGCAACGAGAGCTTCGCCATTTCCGCGCCCTGGTGTGTGCGCACCGGCGACTCGCGCATGAAGAAGATTGCGACGAGCACCGCGATCAGCGCCGGCACCGAAGCAACCAGAAATATTTTTGAGAACTCGTCAGCGGTCGGAGATCTTGAGTTCGCGACAAAAAGTACGACGAGTAAATAGCCGACGAGTGGACCGATAACCGCGCCGCCGTGGTCCATCGCCCGGTGGAAACCAAACGCGAGGCCGCGTTGTTCGGCTGGCACCGTGTCGGCAATCATCGCATCGCGTGGCGCCGTTCTAATGCCTTTGCCGACGCGATCCGTCAGCCGGATTGCGAGCACCTGGGTCCACGAACGCGCGAACGCCAGCAACGGCCTCGCGATGGAGGCAAGCGAGTAGCCCGCGACCACCAACACCTTTCGTTTGCCGAGACGATCGCTGAGATAACCCGCAAACAGTTTCAACAGGCTCGATATCGATTCGGCAAGCCCTTCGATCGCGCCAATCACACCCGCCGAAGCACCTAGACTCGCAGCGAGAAAAACCGGCAACAACGGATAAATAATCTCACTCGACGCATCGTTGAGCAGGCTCACCAACCCAATGGCCACCACATTTCGCGGCAGTCCGCGATAGCGCCGCCACAAACCGGGTATGTGACCGCCGGTCATTCTTTAGTGTAGCTCGCCCTCACGATGGTCTTGATGTTGCCGCGGACGTGGAAGTCGCCTTCGATGTCGACGCGGAGGGGGTCGCAGGCGGCGACGAAGTCTTCCAGGATGATGTTGATGACGTGCTCGTGGAAGATTTTTACGTTGCGGAAGGAATTGATGTAGAGCTTCAGGCTTTTTAATTCGATGCAACGCTCGTTCGGAACGTATTCGAGGCGGATGGTGGCGAAGTCGGGAAAGTCGGAGAACGGACAGATCGCCGTGAACTCCGTCATCTCGAAGTTGATCTTGATTTCGCTACCGGGAAACTCGTACGCGAACGTGTCGAGCGGAAAGAGATTCATCTCCCCGCGCGGCGTTGATTGGATATCCAACGTAATCATTGCCTGATCTTAAATGAAAACCAACCCACAGATCTACACGGATAGGAGACGGATTGAAATCCAATCCGTTAAAAATCCGTGTTATCTGTGGTTAATAAGCCGGCGCGCGATTGCGGTGTCCGGAGTCGAAAAACTTGATCAGCACCAGTCCCGCGATGAAGCCGCCGATGTGCGCCGCATAGGCAACACCGCCTTGTTGCGAACCGCCCCCAAGCATTCCCAGCCCGCTGATCAACTGGAAGGCAAACCAGATCCCGATCGCGACCCACGCCGGAACGTCCGTGAGGAAGCGGAAGAGAATCACGGTCACGCGACGTGACGGATGCAGCAGCATGTACCCACCCAACACTCCCGAGATCGCTCCCGAAGCGCCGAGACTCGGCACCAACATACTGCTTTGGTCAGTCGCGAAGACGCCCGTCGTAAACACGTGGGCCAACGAAGCGATGACACCGCACAGCAAATAGAAGATCACATATTTAACGTGGCCCAAACGATCCTCGATGTTGTCGCCGAAGATCCAGAGGAAGAGCATGTTTCCTGCGATGTGCGCAATCCCGCCATGCATGAACATCGACGTGAAAAGCGTGAAATAAACTGAACCCGGAGTCGCGCCAAGCCCGGGAATTTCAACTTGTTGCCCGGTTACCGGATGTTCAAGGATGCGGGACCGGGTGACGATATCCGTGCCTTGAAGAATTTCGGCCGGCACGGTTGAGAATGAGTAAGTGAAATCAGTATCGCTGCCGAGTTTTTGCAGCACTACAAAGACGAAAATATTAAGGGCTATGATCGCGTAATTTACGAACGGGACTGTCGTTCGATCGGTATTGTCGTCATACAGCGGAAACACCATGGCCCTGAAACCTCATCTCGGAAAATGAAGAATTCTAACGCAAGCTGTATGCGCAGATTGTGCCGTGCCTGTTACTAAAAGGTACTAAAGCGTTAATCCCCGCTGCGCTCCGCAACCGGCACGCCTGCATGAACCAGCGCCGGTTCGTGCGGCCGCAGTAATTCATACCCTTCGGAACGCGCCACATACGTCGCAGCGGTCAAATCGCCGGTAACGTTCAGCGTAGTGCGACACATATCAAGCAAACGATCCACGCCCAGGATGATGGCAATCAACGCCGGGTTGACGCCAATCGTCACCAGCACGCCGATGATAAAGGGAATCGAACCCGAGGGAATTCCCGCCGTTCCGATGCCGCCGAGTATCGCCAGGTAGACCACCGTCAACTGTTGGCCCAGCGTGAGGTCTACTCCGGCGAGTTGGGCCAGAAACAACACTGACACACCTTCGTACAACGCGGTACCGTTTTGATTCGCCGTCGCGCCGACGGTCAGCACAAAGCTGTTAATCTGCTGCGGCACGCCGAGGTTTTGTTCTGACACGCGCAGGGCAGTCGGCAACGTAGCATTCGACGACGACGTCGAGAACGCCGTCAGCATTACGGTCTTTATGCGTCTGAAAAACTCGAGCGGCGAGATACGCGACAGGAAGTAAACCGAAAGTGAATAAACACCAAACATGTGTAGCGACAGGCCAAGCAACACCGTCACCACAAACCAGCCAAGCGCCTGTAACAGATCCAGTCCAAACCGCGCGGTATTGTTGAAGAGCAGGCACGCCACCGCGTAAGGGGCAAACTTCATGATCATCTCGATGATCTTGGCCGTGATCTCGTAAAGCCCTTCGAGCACTCGCAGCACCGGCGCCGTCACACTCTCCGAAAGCAAAGTGATGGCAACGCCGATCACCAACGCGAAAAACATGAGGTGCAGCATGTTTGCGTCTTCTTTGCTCGCAACCGCGAAAAACGGGTTCTTCGGCACGATCGTTTCGACCACTGACATCAGCGGCTTTGGCGTCGCGCTTTTCGCCTGCGTCGCCGCCTCGACAGTCTTCGTAGCGTCATTCGCGTAACGTTGCTGCAGCGCCGCGGCGGTATTCGGATCGATCCGTTCGCCGGGCCTGATGGTGTTGGCGAGCGTGAGGCCGATGACGACTGAGATGGCTGAGATCACGAGACAATACCCAAACGACTTCAACCCGACGCGGCCGAGTTTACGGATGTCGCCAATCCCCGCCACGCCGACCACCAACGATGAGAACACCAGCGGCACGACGATCATCAACAGCAGGCGCAGAAACAACTGGCCCACCGGATTCGTGATGTTGTCAACGAGCCAAACGACCGACGGATGATCGCCTCCCATAACTCGATTGACGCTGACGCCCGCAATCACACCCACCGCAAGTCCGATGAGGATCTTGGTGTGGAGCGCCATGCCACGCGGCTTATCGGGAGTGTCCTCGTCCAGATCGGTAGCTATTTCACGTTCGAACGCATCTCGCTCGACCCGATTTTCGTTTTTTTCAGACATGATTTTAGTTTGTGTCTAACGACTCCAGCGAAGCTTGTCGCGCAGCACGTCGAAGTAGTTTCGATTGCTGGGTTGAATGATATTGAAAGTCGTGCGGCTCTTGCGAATCACAACTCGATCATCAACCTTCATCGAAAAGCCGACTTGCCCGTCAAGCGTCAACGCGACTTCTTCGTTATCAGTCTTCAGTAACAACTCGATTTCGGCATTGTCCGGAACGACGATCGGACGGTTGGAAAGCGTAAACGGACAGATCGGCGTTATCACTACAGCATTCATCGATGGAAAGATCACCGGCCCGCCCGCGGAGAGATTGTATGCGGTCGAACCAGTTGGCGTGGAAACGATTAGACCATCGGCGCGAAAAGAGCTGACGTAGTAACGATCGAAATACGTTTCGATCTCGATGATGCGCGCGAGGGCCGACTTGTTGATGACTACGTCGTTGAGTACACGACTGGTTTTTGGCGGTTCAGTGCCGCGTCTTAGTTCGACCGCAAGCATCACGCGGCGATCGAGGCGATAGTTTCCCGAAAGGATCGACTCCAGCGCGGTGTAAAGTTCTTCAATGCGAAACTCGGCGAGATATCCGAGCCCGCCGTAGTTGATGCCGAGTACAGGCACTTCCTGATCGCCGATCATGCGCGCGGTGGCGATCATGGTGCCGTCGCCACCCAGGACCAGCATCAGGTCAACTTCAGCGGCAAGCTTCTCGCTTTCGACTTGAGGCACGGCGCAACCGGTCTCGTGCTCGATTTGCTCGCGCTCGATTTCCGGTCCACCGACGAGCGTGATGTCGCGCTCGGCAAGCCACGCCACCAGGGTGCAGATGGTCTTAAGGGCGTCAGGTTGATGCGGTTTAAGGACTATTCCTATCCGCTTGATTGACGACATCAGTTTTTGAAGTGAGAAGCGTTAAAAACAGCGGGGATGATAGCACGAGGTTCGTAACCCAATGAACAAGTCAGGAAGAGGGGCTTGCACCCGCTGTCGCAATTCGGTGAGCGGGGGCAAGCCCCTCTT
>DASVGE010000356.1:0-4329 GCA_036379695.1 Pyrinomonadaceae bacterium
CAAGGCACCGCACTCCAAGGGGGCGCCCAATTTCATCACTGTCTCAACCCCCCACCGCTTCCGGTTATTTCCTCTCAAAGATATACTGCTACCCCCGTTATCAACCACAAAGACACGAAGGACACAAAGTCAAACAATCAATTAGCGGCTTTGTGCCTTTGTGGTTCAAATACCGCCCTGCGGCGCCGAGGTCTGTGAATGAGAAGGTTTGATTTTAAGGTGATTGTATTTTTCGTCCTCCTCACCGTTTTGCTGACGATCGGCGTAATTGCGCTTTGGGAAGTAACGCTGCGCCCGCCGTTCTTTGCCTGGGTGGACGCACGGTATCCCGGTGAGGCCAATGTCGAGCGGCGTTGGAATATAAAACAGCGTGTCGAGCACGTTGCGATTTCGTTCATGGTCGATGCCCTCGTGGTAACGCTGCTGCTCCGCGTGGTGCATCGCCAGCAACGTCAGTTACGCGCGAGTGAGGAGCGTTACCGGACGCTCTTCGAACAAGCAAGAGACGGCATTGGCGTGGTCCGGCTCTCCGATCACCGCCTAGTTGAAGCCAATCATCGGGCTTGCGAAATTCTCGGCCTGCCACAAGAGGACTGTACCGACCGCGATATCCGCAACCTTCTTCAGTCCACTACTCCAAATGTGCAACTCATGGACGGTCACGTTTCGGGTGAAAGTGAGTTGATCATTCAAACTGCCAAGGGTCGACCTTTACCGGTGTCAGTTTCCTTTACTCCGATATCTACTGACGGCGAGCAAGTTATGATCATGTCGCTGCGTGATCTCTCGGTGCGCAAGAAACTCGAAGCCGACCGTGAAGAAATGCAACGCCAGCTATATCAGTCGTCAAAGATGGCTTCGATCGGCGAGCTTTCAGCGGGCGTTGCGCATGAGATCAATAACCCTCTCAACGGCATCATCAATTTCGCTCAGCTCCTGAAGGATGAAGAACGGCCGCGCTCTGAGTTTGAGCAACAGATGATCGACGGCATTATTGATGAGGGTGAACGCATCGCAAAAATCGTGAGAGGCCTGCTGACGTTTGCGCGCGCAGATTCACAGGAACTCCGCCACGTACACTTCGCGGATTCCATCAAGACCTCGATCGCGCTGTTTGGGCGCCAGTTTGAGAAAGACGGCATTGCTGTAGAGATTGATCTGGAACCGGATCTCCCGTTCGTGCGGGCTGATGGCTCTCGGCTGAGGCAGGTCGTGGTTAACCTGATCAGTAATGCACATCATGCGCTTAAGGCGAAGCCGGATTCGGCCGAAAGGAAGCTGTTCAGAATCACCGCCCGCCATACCGGCAAGAATGTGCGCGTGGAGTTTTTTGACAACGGCGTCGGGATCAAACGCCAGGACCTGAGTAAAGTATTCGACCCGTTCTTCACCACACGCCGCGAAACAGGTGGAACCGGCCTCGGCTTGAGTGTCAGCTTCGGCATCATTCACGACTTCGGCGGCACGATCACGGTAGAGAGCGAGGAGGGAAAATTCACGCGATTCATCATCGAACTTGCTGCCATCGAAGCATTGGAAGCTCAATACGTTTAGATGTAGTGGTTTTCAGTTTTGAAGGATCTGCTTGGATCGGGTCAGTACCGTAACGCGGTAGCGTCGGGTCTACTACGAGAGATTTCTTTCGCTTGATATTGCGAATATGCCTAAAGTCTTACTGGTTGACGACGAGCCGAGCATTCGCCTGACAATGGGCGAGTTCCTGAAGCGCGCCGGCTACTCGGTGTTAACAGCAGCCGACTACGACAGCGCCGTGGTCCATCAAGCCGAGGATCTCGACGTCGCCGTAATCGACATCAACCTGCCCGGCAAGAGCGGCATCCAGTTGTTACAGAAGATCTGCGACGCCCCAATCTATGTTCCCGTGATCATGATCACGGGTGAACCAAATTTGTCCGTAATCCCGGAAATTGTGCGGGCGGGTGCATACGATTTCATCGCTAAACCGATCGTCAAAGACGTGTTGCTCAACGCTGTCGGTCGAGCCGTGGAGAAGAAACGCCTGACCGACGAGAAGCGCAGGCTCGAACAGGAAATCAAACGTTACGCTGAAGAACTCGAGCTGCGCGTGGAAGAGCGCACCGCCGAACTCATCGAAACCCACAAACAACTCCTAACCCACGAGCGGGTCGCTGCCCTCGGGCGCGCCGCCGCCCAGGTAGCTCACGAAGTGAAGAATCCGCTGGCCGGGTTACTGCTCTACTCGATGCACCTGAAAAGCAAAGCCGGCAACTTTTCGGAAAGCGAAGCCTACCTCGTAGACAAGATCGTCGAGACCATCAATCATCTCAACAGCAGGGTCGAACAGATCCTCGGATTCGCGCGGCCGGTCAACCTCACTCTGCGGCGTGGAAACTTCAACCAGATTATTGACGACATACTGGAGCTACTGCGGCCACAGTTAACCGCAAACAACGTTGAGGTGCGTCTCTCGATGGGCCAAGAGGCTGCTTGCTCGATGATGGACGAAGGATCCATGCGTGGGGCCTTGATGAACCTCATACTAAATGCGATCGAGGCCATGCGTGGCGGCGGCACGTTGAGTATCACCGTCGAACAAACCGATCAGTCGGTTCGCATCGAGATCGCTGACACCGGTCCCGGAATCGGCGAGGAGGAAGCGAAAAAGATCTTCGAACCTTTCTATACAACCAAGGAACAGGGGCTTGGTCTCGGAATGCCATACGCCAAAAAAATCATCGATCAGCACGGCGGTACTATCTCACTTAGTAGTCAGCAGGGAGAGGGCACGAGGATAAGCATAGTGCTACCGGCACGGAAGGGTGATGATGCCGCCTAAACATCGGATTCTTGTGATTGACGATGAGCAAAGCGTCACGGATGCGCTGCGCTTTATCCTGACTGAGTCGGGCCTTCACGTAGACGCAGCCAAAAGCGGCGCTGAGGCGAAGCAGTTCCTCAAAGGTGCTCCATACGATCTGGTATTCACCGACCTGCGACTCCCCGACGCCAGCGGCATCGATCTGCTGACACTGATCAAGAGCGACACGCCTGATACCGAAGTCATTGTGATGACCGCACACGGCTCGCTCGACATCACCATCGAAGCCATCAAACTTGGCGCTTTCTACTACATCGAAAAGCCGTTCACGCCTCATCAAGTGACCACCCTGATCGAACGCGCGTTGCAATTCGAGGCCATCAAACGCGAGAACCGCAGCCTGAAGAGTGCGCTGCCCGATGCAGACGATTTCGGCATCATCGGACGCGATCCGAAGATGCGACAGATCCACCAGGTGATCCGCACTGCCGCGCCGTCTGAAGCTTCGGTGCTGATCGAAGGCGAGTCAGGAACAGGCAAAGAGTTGATTGCGGCGGCCTTTCACTTTCAGAGTCCGCGCGCGGAGTTTCCTCTGACGCGCATCAACTGCGCCGCGATCCCGCAGGAACTTCTCGAATCCGAGTTGTTCGGTTATCGAAAAGGCGCATTCACGGGAGCCGATCGTGACAAACGCGGACTGATCGAAGCGACGGCCGGCGGCACGTTGCTGCTGGACGAGATTGCGGAAATGCCGCTTCATCTCCAAACCAAGTTGCTGCGCGTGTTACAGGAGCGAAAACTCCGTCGACTCGGCGACGAAGAAGAGATCAGCGTTGATTTCCGTCTGGTGTCGTCGACCAATCGCGATACGGCGCAGATGATTCAGGAGGGCGCGCTCCGCAAGGATCTCTATTTCCGTATCAGCACGATCAAGGTGAAATCACCGCCGTTGCGTGAACGACTCGACGACGTACCGCTGCTTGCCAACCGCTTCCTCGAGCATTACGCGGAAAAGTACAAGAAGCGAATTCGCGAGATTTCGACACCGGCGTTTGCTCTGTTGATGCGTTATGAATGGCCGGGGAACGTACGCGAGCTCGAGAGCGTCATCGAGCATGCGGTGCTTTTTGCAACCGAAGATAAGTTGACGCCCGAGTCGCTGCCGGAACATCTTCACAGCACGCCGGCTGGAGAGTTTCGCTGCGTGATTCCACCTTATTTCACGATGGAACAGATCGAACGCGAAGCCATCGCGCAGACACTCGAACGCACCGGCGGCAACATCAAAAGGACCGCCGAGATCCTCAAGTACCACCGCCCGCGGCTTTATCGAAAAATGAAAACCTTCGGCCTGCGCGGCGGCTCCGACACCGAATAAAGGTGTTCCGTGGTGGAACATTCTCACCTCACGCAACCCAAGTTGGAACACTCGAATTAGCCACAAAAAGGCACAAAAAGCACGAAGGTTAGGTCGCCTCCTTGGAGTGCGGTGCCTTGGCACCGCTTTGATCACTGGCTAAAGCGGTGCC
>DASVGE010000357.1:0-14028 GCA_036379695.1 Pyrinomonadaceae bacterium
AAGTTCTCCGCCTGGTTTTCAGTCAGAATATTCTTGCCCCAGATCACTGAGCCGTTGTTGGCGTCGAGACATCGCAACTCGCCGGTTGCGCCGAGCGCGTAAACGCGACCCTGATCCCAGGTCGGCGTTGCGCGTGGGCCATCGCCGGTGGAGTCGTTGTATTCCGCGTTCCATTTTTGCGTCCAGAGTTCGCGGCCGGTGTTTATGTCGTAGGCGGCGACAACTTCCTGATTACGTCGCTGCTCGATCGTGTAAGCCTTGCCATCGGCGACAGCGAACGACGCATGACCGACACCGACTGGTTGTTTCCAGAGGATGGGCAGGCCGTTGGCGGGCCAGTTGGTCGCGACGCCGGTTTCGTCATACTTGCCGTCACGGCGCGGACCGCGGAAGTTAGTCCAGTAATTTCGCGAGGGAGCTGTTGGGGCCGCTTCACCCGGGGAAGGTGTCGCGCTGGCAGTGGGACTCGGGCTCGGAGTTGCCGTCGCGCTTGGCGCGGGCTGTGCAGCTTGTTCCTGGCGGTGTTTCTCAACCTGCGCGTAATGCGCGTCGTTGGATACTCTACTGCACGCTCCGCAGAAGAGTAACGTCAAAACGAGTAGCAGTTTAATCATAGGATCCGTCCTCAATCCGTCTAATCCGTGTTACCGGATTAGACGGATGTTAACGGATTTATGTTCCAATGCAATAAAGATTCTTCTCGCCGCGGATGAAGATGCGGCCATCGGCAATCGCAGGCGAAGCGTACACCGGCTCGCCGACAGAATTAGTGCCGAGAATCTCGTGCTTCGGACCGGCTTTCACCATAAACGTGTCGCCGTCTTCACTCGTCATCAGGATCTTGCCTTCGAACGCCACCGGAGAAGCTGTGAAAGTGGCTGGAATCGGTATTCGCCCGCCTTCGTATTTCACTTCTCCTGTCTTCGCATCGATGCAAGTGAGAATGCCGCGATCGGTTGTCAGGTAAAGATAGTCACCGTAAAGGATCGGCGAGGGGACGTAAGCAGTACCTTTCTCGTATTTCCACAGCACGTTTGGAGTGCCGGTGAGATCTCCATTTTGTCCCAAGCGGATCGCGAACGCGATCTTCGCGGGGTAACCAGCGGAGAGATATGCCATCTCGTTGTTAGCCACAGGCGAAGGAATCGAATTGCTTTCGAGGCCTTTATGCCGCCACAGTTCCTTACCGGTTGCAGGATCGTAAGCGATGACGGCTTCCGTGCCCGCGGTGATCAATTCAGCACGCGACGAGGTGCGGACCAACATCGGAGTGGACCAACTCACCTGAATCTTTCGCGGCACTCTCCAGACTTCTTTCCCCGTCTTCTTATCAAGTGCAACGATGAAAGATGCGACGCCATTGTCTTCATCACATTGAAGAATCACCAGATTTTCGTACAGGATCGGGGACGTTGCCGTTCCCAGGCCGAGCGTGGCGATATTTCCGACCTGCGCCTTCCACGCCAGCTTCCCTTTGAAATCGTAAGCATAGATACCTTCGGTACCGAAGTAAGCGTAAACGAGTTTGCCGTCTGTTGCCGGTGTCGAAGCCGCATAAGAACTCTTGCGGTGGCGATCATCGTAAGGCGTGCCTTCCCAGGCCGTCTCCTGCCAGAGGATCTTGCCAGTCTCGCGATCGAGGCAGATAACTTTGAACGTGTGTTTGCGATTAGCGCCGATGGCGTCAGGATGGACAAAGTCTTTGTTGTCGAACAGGTGCCTGGCCGCTTTAGCTCCCGGAACCTCGGCGCCTTCAACGGCAGTTGTCAAAAACACTCTGTTACCCCAGACAATGGGCGACGAATGCGACCGACCATCGATCGCGGTCTTCCATTTTATGTTCTTGTTCGGAGCCCATTCAGACGGGAGGTTCTTCTCGTTTGAGATACCGGAACCGTCGGGTCCTCTCCATTGCGGCCAGTTCCCTGCTGATGCGTCGGCGGCGAGCAAGCTGAGCCCGGCGCCGGTTAAAGAGAGACCCAAAACGAGCGTTAGAAAGAAGCGGCGTGATAGTTTCATAGTATTTATTTCCTTGATCCGTTTTTATCCGTAGCTTTATCCGCGGCATCCGCGGCCCCAAAAGCGTATAAATGCGAAACAGTGCGCACGATCAACATTCCATCTGAAATCGCGGGTGTTGCCATCATCACCTCGCCGACAGGGTTCTTCGCCAGCATCTCGTACTTGGGGCCGGCTTTCACCACGAACACATCGCCATCTTCACTGGCGAGATAAATCTTCCCATCGGAAGCAACTGGTGAAGCCGTGAAAGCGCCGCCGCTGCCGCCGAGGCGTTCCTGGTAAACGCGCTCGCCTGTCTTCGCGTTGTAAGCAGTGAACACACCCTGGTTCGAGCAGGTGTAGAGCAGATCGCCGTATACAATCGGCGTCGGCATGTATGGACCACCACGCTGCTTGCTCCAGGCGATAAAGTCGTTCGATTCTTTTCCATCCTTGAGCGAGATATCGCCGTTTGCGCCCGGCTTGATGGCGTAGATCGGCTGAATGGGTGCGTAACCACTCGTCACGAAGATCAGATCGTGAGCGACGAACGGCGTCGGAGTCGTGATTTCAGACATCGGACCCAGGCGCCACAGTTCTTTTCCATTGGCAGGGTCATAACCACGGATTGCTTTTGGTCCAACGGTGATCAATTCCGTGCGCAGCTTGCCTTCGTACACGGTTGGCGAGCTCCACGCAGGAATCTCCTCGCGTGGCGTTTTCCATAGCTGTTTTCCGTTTTTGAGGTCGTAGGCGGCAATGAACGAATCCTTTTGCAGGTCGGCCTGCACAATCACCATGTTCTTGTAGATGATTGGCGAACTGCCGTACTCCCACTGGTAATCCGGATCGTAGAACCAGCCGGCATCAAGCACCCCGAGATCCTGTTTCCACTTCAGCTTTCCGTTCAGATCGTATGCGTAGAGACCGTGCGAACCGAAATTCACGACCAGATATTTTCCGTCAGTGACGGGTGTGGAATCGGCATGCGTCGACTTCGGATGCCGCTTCACTTTGGGCATGCCGTCGAAAGCAATTTGCTCCCAGAGGATCTTTCCAGTTGCTTTGTCGAGCGCGTAAACCTTCCAGGTGTGTTTCGGATCGTCTTTGACTGGAGCGACGTCGCCGTAAAGTCCATACTTCGTCTCATCTTTCGTGCCGCTGGTGATGGCGGTCACGATGAAAACCTTGTCGCCCCAGACCACCGGGCTCGCGTGCGACAAACCCGGAATCGCGGTTTTCCAGCGCACGTTGGTTGACTTTGACGCGTCCCACGTCACGGGTCTTGCCGGTCCTTCGACGACACCGGTTGCGCCCGGGCCACGGAACTGCGGCCAGTTCTGTGCGTATGCGGCTGTTGCAGTGACGACAAGGAGAGTTAGAGCGAGTGTCAATCGTTTCATTATTTACCTCGGAAATGAATGCTGTTATTGCGTCGCGTCCACGATGCGCTTCATGACGATTGTGGTCTGTCCCTTGAAAGTCATGCCGGTGACTTTGCCGGCTTCAGCATGGAACGTGAGGGTGATGCCGCCGAAGTTGATCGGACGAAAAGTCGTGTTGTCTGTCGCCAGGATTGGTTGTGGCTCACGCGAGAAACCTGCGGCAAACAACTTGCCATCTCTGACCGAGATCGTGACTTCAGGACCGGTGTCGCCTTTGTACTTGCCCGCATACGATTGCAGTGTCGCCGCGTCTACCTGAAGTGGCGGCGGTGCGCCCGCCTTCTTCAACATCTCGGTGATGTTCGTCTTCTTCTCGTCGGCAGAGGAAATGACCAACGCCACCATTAAACTTTCCGGTTTGGCCGCACCACGATCCAGTGCAACTTTCACCAGTTCTTCATTGCCCTCTCGCGTGCCGTTCAGCAATACGTCTTCGATGCTATCGGTGTCCTTCTCCAGCAGCAGACGGATGATGCCCAGGTGTTTGCCGTCGAGGGCCCACGTCATCGCCGTCGCCTGGTAGAAAGTGTCTTTCACTTTGACATCCGCTCCACGATCGAGCAGCACCTTCGCAATGTCCGTATGACCGCGCTCGGCGGCCTTAAAGAGCGCAGTGGCGCCGTAGCGAAACTTCGCGTTCACATCAGCACCACGATCGAGCGCCGCCGTCACCGCTGCCACGTCACCCTTGCGAACCGCTTCATAAAGCTGATCGTTCAGCGCCTTTTTCGGATCAGTGGCCGTTTGTTGAAAAAGTACAGCTATCAAGGAAAAGAGGAAGATCTTTTGCAACAACAACATGATTTCTCCTCAGTGAGTAGAACCACAGATTAACGGATTAGACGGAAACTGCTAGAATCACAAGAAAAAATGTAACGCAGCAACGTGAGCTTACGTATTGTACATCCTTAAGGTTGCGCGCGCAGACCCTTTTACAGCTTTTTTCGCGGACCCGGTAACATCTTTTTCTACATCAATGATGGACGTCCAAAATGACTAACCTGATCTCCATTTTCCTGAACCTTTCCCTTGCTTTATCGCTCCTCAGCGCGAGCGATTGGGCCGAATGGCGCGGACCCGCTCGTGATGGCGTCTCGCTCGAAAAAAATCTTCCAGTGAAATGGTCACCCGCAGGTGAGAACCTGGCCTGGAGAGTTCCCTATGGCGGACGGTCCACGCCGATCGTCATGGGAGATCGCGTCTACTTGCAGAACACAGCCGGCAAAGGCGAAACACTGCAGGAACGCGTGATGGCCTTCAACGCCGATACTGGCAAACTTCTTTGGGAGCATCGCTTCAACATTTACCTGAGCGACGTGCCCCCACATCGTGTGGGTTGGGCCTCTCCGGTCGGCGATCCCTCGACCGGCAACGTCTATGCTTTCAGCGTCGGCGGCACCCTGATGGGCCTCAATCGTGACGGTAAAGTTTTGTGGCAACGCTCTCTCGGCGAAGATTTCGGACTGCTCACCACACACGGTGGACGAACAGTATCGCCGATCATCGACGGCGATCTCGTCATCGTCAGTGGCGTAACCTTTCAGTGGGGCCAGCACGGGCGCGGCGCACATCGCTTCATGGCGTTCGACAAAAAGACCGGCGAGACGGTTTATGTCAGCGCTCCCGGTGGCCGGCCTTATGACACCACCTACGCTCCGCCGATCATCGCAAACGTAAACGGAACGCGATTGCTCATTCAGGGCGCGAGCGACGGTGTGGTCCATGCAATCAAACCACAAACAGGCGAGCCGGTCTGGAAGTATGAGATCAGCAAACGCGGGCTCAACACCGGTGTCGTTCTGAGTGGTAACACCGCCATACTCACCCACAGCGAAGAGAATCTCAACTCGAGTGAGATGGGTATGATAGTCGCCGTCGACGCGACCGCGAAAGGCGAGATCAAAAAAGAACAGATCAAGTGGAGCGTGTACGGCTGGCAGGGCGGCTTCTCTTCACCGGTCATCGATGGCGATCGGCTTTATCAACTCGACAACGGCGCCAACATCGCCGCGTTTGATGTAAACAGTGGCAAGCAACTCTGGCTTCAGAATCTGGGCACGATCCAGAAAGCATCGCCCGTGTTCGCCGATGGCAAACTCTACGTCGGTACGGAGAATGGAAAGTTCTTCATACTCAAACCGTCAGCAACGGGCGCCGAAATTCTCGATCAGGATCAGTTGGGAACTGAGGCACAACCGGAAGCCATCATCGCCTCAGCAGCAGTCTCAAACGGTCGCGTTTTCGTCGTCAGCGACAGTGCCCTCTATTGCATTGGCAAGAAAACGAATCAGAACTCGTCCGGAACAGTCGCAGCAGCCGGAACGAATGTCAGCTCGCAAGCCGCAACTCACGTGCAAGTCGTGCCGACGGAATTGATACTCAAACCCGGCGACAAGGTCAGTTTTCGTGCGCGACTCTTCGACGCGCAGGGTAACTTCATTCGCGAAGAGCCGGCAGCCAACTGGTCGCTGGAACAGTTGAAAGGCACGATTGAGAACGGCAAGTTCACAGCCGGAACTGACGCAGCCGCGCAGGCTGGAGCGGTGAAAGCGACTGTCGGCGGCGTGAGCGGAACTGCAAGCGTCCGCATCTTTCCGCCACTGCCCTGGAGTGAAACTTTCGATTCTTTCGCCCCGAACTCACTGCCACCCACCTGGGTGAACACGACGATGAAGTTCGCTGTGCGCGATCAAAACGGAAACAAGGTGCTCGCCAAGTTAACCGAAGGCTCATCATTGCTGAGCCGTGCGCGCGCTTACATGGGACCGTCTGACTGGTCCAACTACACGGTCGAAGCCGACGTCTCGGCAACGCAGAAACGACGCCAGCAGGGCGATGCGGGGGTGATCGCGCAACGCTACGTTTTGACGCTTTACGGTAACAGCCAGATGCTGCACATCGAGCCCTGGCAACCTGAAACGGCCCGGACGAAGAGCATACCCTTCGCCTGGAAGCCAGACACCTGGTACCGTCTCAAACTACAGGTCGAGAATCTGCCCGACGGGAAGACCCGCGCACGTGGAAAAGCATGGCCGGCGAACGAGGCTGAGCCTTCCGCGTGGATGATCGAGATGATCGATCAAATTCCGAATCGCGAGGGAGCGCCGGGCATCTTCGGCAATGGTCTCGCTGAACTCTACTTCGACAACATAAAGGTGTACGCAAACAAATGAGATTCAAAAGTATTAAGTCCAACGCCATTAATCGTCCGACAGTTTTATTCGCGACCGTGCTGCTGCTGACTGTTGCCGCCATTTTCCTTGCGCCCACGACATCGGCAAACGATCCCGTGTCGGGCGATCCCGGTTCGGGTGATTGGCCCATGTGGGGCGGCACACCGGATCGCAACATGATCTCAAACATGAAAGGCCTGCCCACCAGCTGGGACGTCAAGTCCAGGAAGAACGTGAAGTGGGTGGCCCAACTCGGCTCGCAAACCTACGGCAACGTGGTCGTCGCAGGTGGAGTGGTGTTTGTCGGCACAAACAACGAGGGAGTGCGCGATCCGAAAATCACCGGCGACAAAGGCGTATTGATGGCGTTTCGCGAGTCAGACGGCGCCTTTATGTGGCAGATGGTTCACGACAAATTGGCCGCCGGTCGCGTCAACGACTGGCCGTACCAGGGTGTCGCTTCGTCGCCGTTAGTCGAGGGCGATCGACTTTACTACGTTTCCAATCGCGCCGAGCTCATGTGTCTCGATACACAGGGCTTTCGCGACAAAGAGAACGATGGTCCAGTAACGGACGAAAAACTCACCGGCGAGTTCAACGCAGATATCGTGTGGCGGTTCGACATGATCGAGGAAGTCGGGTCGCTGCCACATAACCTCGCGAATTCGTCACCTGTCTCGCACGGCGATCTGATCTTCGTCAGCACTTCCAACGGCCAGGATGAGAGCCACGTCAACGTCCCTTCACCAAAAGCGCCCGCGATCGTTGCTGTTAACAAGAAAACCGGAAAGCTCGTCTGGGAAGACAACTCCGTTCAGGAACGCATTCTGCACGGACAGTGGTCTTCGCCGACCGTGGGAACGATTGGCGGCGTGGTCCAGGTTGTTCACGGGCAGGGCGACGGTTGGGTGCGCGGCTACGAAGCTTTGACCGGAAAGAAGCTTTGGGAATTTGACACGAACCCGAAAGAATCTACCTGGCCCAAGACACGTAACGAAATCATCAGCACACCGGTGATCTACGAAGATCGCGTTTATCTCGCCAACGGCCAGGACCCGGAGCACGGCGAAGGCGTGGGCCACATGTACTGCATCGACGGCACCAAGCGCGGCGACATCACCAAGACCGGTCTCGTCTGGCACTTCGACAAGATTCGTCGCTCCATCTCCACTCCGGCCATCAAGGATGGCATCGTTTACCAACCTGATTTCAGTGGCTTTCTTTACGCGCTCGACGCAAAGACGGGCCAGATGTACTGGCAGCACGACGTCTTCGCCGCTGTTTGGGGATCGCCGTTGTTAGTTGACGGTAAACTCTATCTCGGCGATGAAGACGGCGACGTTGTGATCCTGCAGGAAGGCAAGACGAAGAAGGTGCTCGGCGAGCTCAACATGGGCAGCTCGGTTTATTCGACTCCCGTGCCGGCCAACGGAGCGCTCTACATCTCCAGTCGCAATCAACTGTTCGCGCTAGCGGAGGCTGCTGCCGCCAAGCCAAGTACGGCACAAAATAGCCCCAAGAAGAAATAAAAGGTTTGCCACAAAAAGGCACAAAAGGCACATAAACAAGAACCCAAAGAGAGCTTACTTTTTGTGCTTTTTGTGCCTTTTTGTGGCTAAGGATTATGACGCATTTCGGGATTATGACGCATTTCGATTTTCAACCTCGTACTCGCGTGATCTTCGGTGCAGGGGTGATAGAACGCCTCAGTGAGTTGGCGCGTGAGTTGAACTTCAAACGCACACTGCTTGTCGCGGACCATGGTCTGGTGGCATCCGGGCACGTCGATGAAGCAGTCGATCCGTTGCAAAAGGCGGGCGTTGAGGTCTTTCGCTTTCACGATTTTGAAGTGAATCCCGACACGCGCATGGTTGAAGCGGGAACCAGGCTCGTTGCCCCACTGGGGATTGATTCCATCATCGGACTGGGCGGAGGCAGCTCGCTCGATTGTGCGAAAGGGCTCAACTTTTTGCTCACCAACGGTGGTCGCATGGCTGACTACCACGGCTACGGCAAGGCAACAAAACCGATGTTGCCGATGATCGCCATACCCACGACTGCGGGCACCGGCAGTGAAGGCCAAACTTACGCTCTGATTTCTGACGCTGAGAGTCACGTCAAGATGGCGTGTGGCGACCCCAAGGCAGCGTTTCGTGTGGCGTTACTGGATCCTGCTCTCACCGTGTCGCAACCACGCAGCATTACTGCAACTTCAGGGTTCGACGCGATTGCTCACGCTGTCGAGACTTACGTCACGACAAGACGCAATCCGCTGTCGCAGCTCTTCTCGCGTGAAGCATGGCGACTACTTGAACCAAACTACGAACGAGTGCTCAGCCGGCCCGACGACATCGAAGCACGCGGCGCGATGCAGCTCGGTGCATTCTACGCCGGTGTAGCGATTGAGAATTCGATGCTGGGAGCAACGCACGCCTGCGCCAATCCACTGACTGCACGTTACGGCACCGCTCACGGCGCGGCCATCGCGATGTTGTTGCCGTCAGTGGTCCGTTGGAATGAAAAAGTGGTCGGTCAGGATTACGCGGGGCTTCACGGAGCGTTGGCGCGGAGGCTGGAAGAACTCACGGAGGCCGGTGGCTTGCGCAGTAACCTGCGCGCGATCGGCGTTAGTGAGACTGAATTGCCGGCGCTCGCGTCGGAAGCCGCTGCGCAGTGGACGGGCACGTTCAATCCAAGACCTTTTGATAAACAAGGAGCGATCGAGATTTACCAATGCGCGTATTGAAGAGCCTTATTCTGATTGTTTGCCTGGCAGTAACCGTGATGGCCCAGGACACGCCTGGGGACAACTGGTCTCAGTTTCGCGGCAATCACTCGTTGACCGGGGTGTCGCAGTCAAACGTTCCCGATTCGTTGAAGCCACTGTGGACGTACGAAGCCGGCGAGTCGATCGAATCCTCGGCGGCGATCGTCGGCCGCACAGTCTTCGTCGGATCTCAAAAGGGTGACAAGGGCGAGCTCATCGCGCTGAATCTCGATAACGGAAACGTCTACTGGAAATTCCCGACGGATTCTCCGATCGGCGAGTCGTCACCGGCGTACGGCAGTGGCGTGGTCTACATTGGCGATCTGGGTGGCTGGATCAATGCCGTAAACGCGAATGACGGTAGAAAGTTGTGGGCCTTCAAGACAAACGGCGAGATCAAATCGTCGCCGGTCGTGGTCGGCGATCGAGTTTTGATCGGCTCGTATGACGAACACCTTTATGGCCTGTCAGCGCGTGATGGTAAGGAACTCTGGAGATTCAAGACCAACGGACCAGTGCATTCCACTCCCGCTATTGCCGACGGCATGGCTTTCATTGCGGGGTGCGACGAACTGTTTCGCGCCATTCGTATTTCGAATGGGCAGGAGGTCTTTCATGTTTCGTCAGGAGCGTACACCGGCGCGTCGCCCGCATTGCGCGGCGGCGCGGCGTTCTACGGCACGTTTGACAACGAAGTGTTGGGAGTGAACCTGGGAGAACGCAAAATCGCCTGGCGCTATGAACACCCGCAACGAAAGTTTCCCTTTTACTCGTCAGCGGCAGTTACGTCTTCGCGCGTCGTGCTCGGTGGGCGCGACAAGATGGTGCATGGATTAACGTTGACTGGACAAGCGGCGTGGACTTTCACGACACGAGCTCGCGTCGAATCGTCGCCGGCGATCGCAGGAGGGCGAGTGTTTGTTGGCTCAAACGATGGACGCTTCTACGTTTTGAATCTCGATACGGGCGCAAAGCTTTGGGAGTATGTGGCCGGCGCCCCGCTATCCGCCTCACCCGCGATCGCTAACGGTCGCGTCGTGATCGGCTCACAGGATGGGAAGCTCTATTGCTTCGGTTAAATCCATCCACAGATTTCATAGATTAAATCTGCGTAATCTGTGGACAGTCATTTCAGAACCGCGACGGCTTCGATTTCAATGCGAGCATCACGTGGCAAGCGTGCGACCTGCACTGTGGTCCGTGCCGGTGGATCGCCTTTGAATTGCTTGCGATAGAGTTCGTTCATAGCGTTGTAGTCGTTCATATCCGCCAGGAACACCGTCGCCTTCACAATGTTATCCACGTTGCTTCCTGATGCTTCCAGTACGGCCGTCAGATTCTTGAACACCTGCTGAAACTGCGCTTCGAACCCGCCCTCCGGAAACTGCCCCGTCTTCGGATCGAGTCCGATCTGACCGGACGTAAAAACCAGATCGCCCGTGACGATCGCCGGTGAAAATATGCCATTCGGAGGTCCGGTTTTGATTACACGTCGCTTGCCGGTTTGAGCGCCGGCTGACATGGAAACAAATGCGATCGCGATTAACGCCAGAACAAGTTTCTTCATCGTTCTCGACCTCCAAAATATTTTGCGAGCGTACTGTCAGCGGGTTTCCTCGTCATCTTGGACACGATAATCATCAACAACGCCGAAACTATCACCATCGGGACAACAGGCATGAAACCAAATACCGCGGTGCCTCCCGGAGTTCTGGACAAGACCTCGACGCCTCCAGGCGCCCAGAGAACGGTCGCTGGTCCAGGCGCAGGTGCGGGTACCACCTCCTGCAACACCGCGACTGCAACCACTGCGAACGCCGTCCACAGAGTGACCGCCAGCGCGCCCCACTTCGTGCTTCCGCGCCAGAACAGTGCCGCCACTAATAACGGCGACAACGACGCGAAACCTGAAAACGCATACTGGATCGCGAGCTCAAAGATCGTCTCCGGCGCGCGCAACGCCACCACGTAAGCAAAGAGAGTGATCAGGATAATAAACACACGTCCGGTTTGTACCTGCACTGCTTCGCCGAACCGTGATTTTCCGCCGTAGAAGGCGAAGACGTCCTCCGTGAACATGGTCGAGAGAGCGAGGATCTGCGAATCGCTTGCCATCACCGCGGCCATGATGCCGGCGCCCAAAAGTCCCGCGAGCCAGAGTGGCGCGTAACGCTGCAACAGCAACATGATGATGTCGTCGCCGGCCGATTGTTCCCGCAACTCGTCGCGCTTTTCGGGCTCCATGGTTCGTCCCTGAGTTGCCAGCACCCGGCGTGCTTCCTGCTTCGCCCGGATCTCAGGGATGTCTGTGACGCGATTTGCCATCACGCCGAGAAACACACACGGCAACCAGATCGCGAGTATGCAGATAGGGTAAAAGATGACCGTCTTCTTGAACTGGGCCATCTTTCGCGCCGTCAGGCAGAAGATCAGAATATGTGGAAACGCAATCGCGGAAAGCGGGATGAACGTGTAACTGAAAAAGTAATACGGCGAGATACGTTCGCGCGTCAGCAGCGAAGCCATCGGCGACGCCTGTATCGCCTGCGCCGCGCTGCGAAAGCCTCCCATCCCGACGCCGATGACGATCAGTGCGACCGCGCCGAAGCAGAGAAACAAAATTGTCTGAAAAGTATTGACCCAGGCCGTGCCGCGCATGCCGCCGAAGAACACGTAACTCATTACCACCATCGCCACGATGGCGCCGCCAAACCAGAATGGAACCACTCCGCCACTGATCGTGTTGAGCGTGGTGCCGCCGCCCATGATGCCGATGATGATGTAGGGAACCAGTAACACTGCCTGGACTACGAAGATCACCGTGCCGATGTGGCTGCACTCCCAGCGATCGCGAAACATCTGCACCGGCGTCATAAAGCCGTATTTTTTGCCGAGTGCCCAGACGCGCGTTCCGATCAGGAAGATCGTCAGTGGGATCACCAATCCTGAAGACGACGCCATCAGTCCGAAAGTCACGATGCCGTTGGTGAACGCGTGACCTGATGAACCGAGGATCGCGAACGCGGTCATGTTCGTGCCAAACAACGAGAAGAGAAACACGAACGGACCGAGCGAGCGGCTGGCAAGAAAATAGTCTTCCGCCTCTTCTTTGCCTTTAGCGCGACGAAAAGCAAAGATGCCGATGTAGAGAACTGCCGCGAGGTAAAGGAAAACTACGATTGCAGGAATCAACGGGCCGAGTCCTCCCTGGATTGCGTTTCTTCAACCTCTTGCTCAAGGTGAGACGGCCAGGCGTAGGTGACCAGCAACCACATCAGCAGCGACGCCGCCACTGAAAACATTCCTTGATAGAAGAGTCCGATGGGGATGAAACCAAAAACCAAGTAGGAGCTTCGCCAGAACCAGATGTCCTGATGAAGCACATAGAGTACGACTACAGCAACAACAAGCGGGATTTTTTTCACGGAGGCGAGAAAGTATCAAGCCGCTTCCGTTAGTGTCAAGACCTTTAAAAGAGCCACAAAAAGGCACATAAGGCACAAAAGGATTTTCCAATAATCCGTATGTGCATTTTGTGCCTTATTGTGGCCAATGCTTATGCGGCGATTGCTTCGATCACGCTGTACGGTGATTTGGTCGGAACAATGCGCGTCAGGCGCAGGCCGGCGCGACTGAAGAGATCTTCGTACTCGGCGGCGGTGCGTTCTCTTCCGCCCGGTGATACGAGCATCTCGATGTCGAGCAGTTTTCCAAAATCCTGATTGTTTCCTTCTGCAATGACCGCTTCGACGACCAGCACGCGACCACCCGGGTTCATCGCCTTTTTGATGTTCTTCAAGATCGCGAGCGCGCGTTCATCGTCCCAGTCGTGAATGATGTGCTTCATGATGTACGCATCGCCACCTGAAGGCACGGCGGCGAAGAAATCACCAGTGGCGAATTCAAGTCGATCAGTCTTGATGGCACCGGCAATCACGTGCGGAAGATCAAACAACACACCGCGCATGGACGGATGTGCTTCAAGAACTCCGGTCAGCAAACGTCCGTGTCCGCCCGCGATATCGACCAACGTTTCGATACCGGTAAAGTCGTAAGCTTCGACTACTGCTTTCGTAGCCAAGCCCGAAAAACTGGACATAGCGCGATTAAAGATGCTGGCAGCTTCCTGGTTCTTCTCGAAGTATTCAAAGACCTCGCCGCCGTGGATTTCGGCCCAGGCAGACTTGCCGGTTCGAACACTCTGTAAAGTCTTGCCCCAAACTTCCCAGTGCCAGTCTTCACCCATGAAGATGGCTACGTCGCGCAATGAATTCGGGACGTCCGAACGCAACGGTTCGGCAGTAGGAGTCATAGCGAATATTCGATTGTTTTGTTCGGTAAAGATGCCCAGCGACGCCAGCGCTCTCAGTATTCGATAAAGTGAAGGAGCATCAGTTTCGGTCGCTTTCGCGAGTTCATCAACAGGCTTAGGGCCAGATACAAGCAGGTCAGCGATGCCTAGTTTTGCGGCTACGTAAACAGCCTGTGAGGCCAAACTTCCAAGCATCATTTGGGTCAAAACTGTTTCTGCCGGCACACCCTGAGGTGCATTCAAGGACGGCTCGAAGTTTGTACCCGTTACTGGACGAGATTCCACAGTTTCAAAGACCGCAGTCGACATTTTTTCTCCCTTTAGCTCTCA
>DASVGE010000358.1:0-19013 GCA_036379695.1 Pyrinomonadaceae bacterium
AAATCTTGTTGGAACTTTTCTCGTGCTTCCGGTGAATACCAGCATGAGAAGACTTCTACCAATCCTGATTCTGGTTCTCTTAAGCGCACCGGCTGCACTTGCCGACGACGCGCGCGCACAACAAATACTTAAACAAGCCCGCGAAGCTATCGGCGGTGAAGAACAGTTACAAAAAATCCAGGGACTTCAGATCAACGGCCAGTATCGCCGTGTTTTCGGCGAGCGCCAGATGGCGGGCGATCGCGAAATCAGCATTCTGCTGCCCAACAAGTATCTGGTCGAAGACGCGATGAGTGCCGGCGGACATACCACCGCCATGATCAATACGCGCGGACTCAATGGCGATAAAGCGTGGGGTGGAAACAGTGGCGGCGGTGGCGGCATGGTTTTCCGAATAGCTGGACCAGGCGGCCAACAGGTTTCTCCCGAGCAGATGGAACAGATGCAACGCCGGATTTATAACGCCGAGTTTACGCGTTACCTGCTGGCGATGATCCTGACGCCTCCGCCATCGCTGGCAGTTGAGTATAAGTATGCGGGCGACTCGGATGTCGAAGACGCGCAGGCCGAAGTGATCGATGTCAGTGGTCCTGACAACTTTGCGGTGCGGGTTTTCTTTGACAAGCAGAGTCACATTCCGTTGTTGTTGAGTTATCGCGGACCCAAGCCGCGAATCATGACGATGACCCGCCAGGCCGGCAGCGGCACAAAACCTGAAGACATTAAAAAAGCCCGCGAAGAAGCAGAAAAGAAAATGGCCGCCGAGAATCCGGGTGTTCCGGAAGAAGTGGAGTTCTACATCCGGCTCACGGACCACAAAAAAGTCGGCGGACTAACACTGCCACACAAGCTGACGTTTTTGACTGAAAGCGAGATCTCGGAAGAGTTTGAGATCTCGAAGTACCAGGTCAATCCGCAGTTCAAGGCTGATCTGTTCGAAAAACGCTAAGCCGCAAAAAGGCACAAAAGGCACAAAAAAAGATGCGATTTGAGTCTCTCCATTCTCGGGCGATAAGTGTGTTTATTGCTTTCCTGTTGAGTGTTGTTCCTTGCGTGGCGCAGGGTAATGCAAGCCTCGAAGTGATCGTGAAGGATCCGACGGGCGCTTTGATCAACAAGGCCCAGGTGCAGTTGATAAGAAATGGAAAGGCTCAATCGCTCGGCTCAACCAATCAGCGCGGTGAAGCACGATTCAATAAAGTGCCCGCCGGACGCTACCAGCTTCACGTCGAAGCCGTGGGCTTTAAGGCGTTCGACATCGAAGACTTCGAGCTTTCAACTGGTCCACAACGGCGCGAGGTAACGCTGGAGATCGATGCAATTAAGGTTGACGTCGACGTCGAAGACGAAGCGCAGGTACGAAACACGAATCCCAACGGCGCCGCTTTTACCAATGTCCTGACCGCGGATCAGATCGCACAACTGCCTGACGATCCGGAGGAGTTTGAAAACGCGATCAACCAACTCGCTGGTCCCGGCGCGCAGATGCGCGTCAACGGATTTCGCGGCGGCAAGCTTCCTCCCAAGTCGCAGATTCGCGAGATCCGTTTTCGCATGAATCCGTACGCGCCCGAGAACCACGATGCCGGTCATGGCTTAGTGGATATCACCACTAAACCGGGCGTGAATTCCTGGCACGGCTCATTCAACTTCGGATTCCGAGACGAGTCGCTGAATGGCCGCCAGGTGTTCGCGCCGTTTCGCGGCCCGGAACAACAGCGCCGCTTCGGCTTTTCACTCGATGGTCCACTCTGGAAAGATCACACGTCGCTCTTCCTTAACGCCGATGGCTCGTTGTTTTTCGACGCGAAGCCGATCTTTGCCACGCTGCCGAGTGGCACTTTCTCCGATCTCGCCTATCGACCCTCGAGACGTTTGAATCTCGACGCGCGCGTCGAGCACGTCCTGACCAAAACACATACCGCGCGGTTTCAGTTTCAACGCAATGCCGGCGTGCAAAACAATCTCGGCGCCGGCGACTTCGATCTTCCGGCGCGTGGTTATTCACAGGACCAGACTGAATACATCGCACGCTTCGCCGACTCGGGAGTGTTTGGCAAGAAGCTCTTCAATGAAGTGCGTGTGCAGGCACGCTGGTTCGAAACCGACGCACGCTCCGTCAGTTTGGGCCAGACGATCCTTGTGCCCGGCGCGTTCAACGACGGCAGCGCGCAACGAAGCGGCGGGCGCAAGCAGCTCGACTTCGAGATCGCAGACAATGTCGATTACGCGCTTGAGAAACATGGTCTTCGTTTCGGCGGTCAAATCGAAGCGGGCGGTTACCGGAGTAACGAGCGCACCAATCCCTTCGGCACTTTTCAGTTTGCCGACCTCGATGCTTACGAAGCCGGACTGCCGACGCAGTACACGCAACGCATCGGCGATCCGACAGTCAACTATCGCCAGTATCAATTCGGCTGGTACGTTCAGGACGACTTTCGCGTGCGCAAGAACCTGACGCTCAGCTACGGCGTACGTCATGAGTTTCAGAACCACGTTCCGGGCAAGTTCAATATCGCGCCGCGCTTCGGTTTCGTATGGTCGCCGAAGAAGAACGGATCGATCACATTGCGCGGCGGCGCCGGTATCTTTTACGACTGGTTCACCGCCCAAACTTACGAGCAAACTCTGCGCGTCGATGGTGAGCGACAGAGAGATCTCGTAATCGCCGATCCGAGTTATCCCAATCCGTTTATCGGCGGCATTCAGACGTTGCCACCACCGAGCCGGATCCAGGCCGATCCCGAGCTACAGATTCCCTACATCATTCAAAGCTCAATCGCGCTGGAGACGAACCCGTTCAAACTGTTCCGTCTGACGACGAATTACCAGTATCAACGTGGCGTTCACCTGTTGCACGGTCGCAATCTCAACGCGCCGGTGCCTGGTCTTGGCCGGCCCGACCCGACAGTCGGCAACATCACCAACATCGAATCATCCGCGTATCAATCAAGCCACCGCCTGATGGTGGGGTTTGGTCCGGCGAGATTTGGGGGCGGCGGCGGGTTGTTCTGGAATGTGAATTACCTGCTGATGAAAAATACGAACGAGGCCGACAGCCCGTTTAGTTTGCCTGCCGACAATTTCAACTTGCGCGCCGATCGTGGACCAGCGGCGACCGACTTCCGCCATTTGATTTCAGGTTTTGTAAGCAAGCGACTGCCGCAGGGTTTTGCGATCTCGACGATATTTCAGGCGACTTCAGCGCTGCCCTACAACATCACTACGGGCTTTGATGACAACGGCGACACTGTTATTAACGACCGGCCCACGGGCGTCGGACGTAACAGCGCGCGCGGCGCGGCGCGATGGGAAATTGGATCGCGTTTGAGTTGGGGAATGAATTTCGGACCCGAGGAACAGCCGGCAGCGGGGCCACAAATGCGGATGATTCGCATCGGCGGCGGCGATGGCGCCGCGCCACCGTCGCTCCCGGGCATGGCTACTAAAAAGTATCGGCTCGAGTTCTACGCGCAGGCATTCAATCTGCTGAACCACGCCAACCTCGGCACCTTTTCCGGAGTGCAAACGTCACCTTTCTTCGGTCAGGCCACGTCTGCTCAATCTCCGCGCCGGATGGAAGTCGGTATGAGATTCAATTTTTAGCCACGGATTTACACGGAAAAATCAGGATCAATCCGTGTAATCTGTGGCTGGCTTGCCGCGCGAAAATCTGTCCGCTAGAATGACGGGTTTTCGCTATGGCCATTGATCGCATCAGTGTTAGGGGCGCTCGCCAGCACAACCTAAAAAACATCAACGTCGACATCCCGCGCGATCGATTCACCGTAATCACCGGACTCTCCGGCTCGGGCAAGTCTTCCCTGGCTTTTGACACGATTTACGCGGAAGGACAACGACGTTACGTCGAATCGCTATCCGCCTACGCCCGCCAGTTTCTCGATCAACTCGAAAAACCCGACGTCGACTCGGTTGACGGGCTGTCGCCCGCCATCTCCATCGAACAGAAAACAGTTTCCCGCAGCCCGCGCTCGACAGTCGGCACGGTGACCGAGATCTACGACTACATGCGTTTGCTGTTTTCGTCGATTGGCATCCCGCACTGCCATCTGTGCGGCGCGGCTATCACTCGACAGAGTGTCGATCAGATCGTTCAGAACGTGCTCGCGCTGCCCGAAGGCGAACGCGTGATGGTGCTGGCGCCAATCGTTCGTGGCCGCAAAGGCGAGTTCAAGAAAGAGTTGGAAAAGCTCGCCAAGGAAGGATTTCTGCGAGCACGTGTCGATGGTGAACTGCTTTCGCTCGACGAAGAGATCCGGCTCGACAAACGCCGGAACCACACGATCGAAGCCGTCGTGGATCGACTGTTAATCAAGACGGGCATTCGCGAACGACTTACCGATTCGATCCGGACCGCGTTGAAGTTGACCGGCGGCGCAGTGCTGATTTCGATTGTCGATGGCGAAGAGAAGCTTTACTCGGAACGAATGGCCTGCGTGAACTGCGGCATCAACGTGCCGCCGCTCGAGCCGCGCTCCTTCTCTTTCAACTCCGCGTACGGCGCGTGCAAACGTTGTCATGGTCTGGGAACGGTGATGGAGATCGATTCTCTAAAACTGATTCCCGACGCCCGTCAGACGCCCGATAAGCTCGGCTACATGGGCACCGCCGATAAACAAGGCTCCGCTTATCTCCGCACCGCCCTGCTCGCCGTCTGCAAACACTTCAACTGCGACCCGAAGACGCCGTTTGCCGACCTGCCGAAGGAAGTGCGCGAAGGATTCCTGAATGGAGTTACGGGATAAATCACTTTCGCCCAGGGGCTGTACACGTATCAGACCGAATGGAAAGGCGCTTTGAAGTGGCTGCAGGAGCGATTGCACGAAGCGCCTTCTGAAAAGGTGAGAGTCGCGCTCGAGGAGTTGGTCTCGCCGACAGTTTGCAGCGAGTGCAGCGGACGGCGTTTGCGTTCCGATTCGCTGTCGGTGCAGGTGGGTGGGCGTGGTATCGCTGAATACACCGCGCTGCCAATCGAGGATGCGGTTGCAGCATTCGAGCAGGTGCAGCTCAATTCGCGTGAAGAACAGATTGCCGGCTCAATCCTGCGCGAGATAAAGAACCGCTTGCGCTTTTTGAAGACGGTGGGCTTGGGTTATCTGACGCTCGATCGATCGTCGGCAACTCTCTCCGGTGGCGAAGGTCAACGCATCCGGCTCGCAACACAGATCGGTTCGCAGTTGCGCGGCGTGCTCTACGTGCTCGATGAGCCTTCGATCGGGCTGCACCCGCGCGACAATCAGAAGCTGCTCGAGACACTGTCAGCACTGCGAGATCTCGGCAACACCGTGTTGGTAGTCGAACACGATGAGGAGACGATCAGGCGTGCTGATTACGTCGTGGATCTTGGACCAGGCGCTGGGGCGCATGGTGGCGAAGTCGTCGCCTTTGGCACCGCCGCGGATGTGGCAGAAAATCCGGCGTCGATTACGGGGCTGTACATTCGTGGGGCGAGAAAGATCGAAGTACCCGCGCAAAGAAGAGCGCCCAATGGTAAGTACCTGACGATCACCGGCGCTTACGCGAATAATCTTAAAGAGATCGACGTCTCGTTTCCGTTAGGTTTGTTGACGGTGGTGACAGGTGTTTCCGGTTCCGGTAAATCCACGCTCGTCGAAGACATCCTTTATTACGCGCTCGCACAACATCTCTACGGTTCGTCGACCGAGCCCGGGCCATACAAAAACATCGAAGGTCTCGAACACGTAGACAAAGTGATCGAGATCGACCAGTCGCCCATTGGCCGCACGCCTCGATCGAATCCGGCGACGTACACGGGCTTGTTCACGCCGTTGCGCGAGCTCTATGCGATGTTACCGGAATCGCGTGAGCGTGGTTACAAGCCGGGGCGCTTCTCTTTCAACGTCAAAGGCGGACGTTGCGAAGCGTGCGAAGGTGACGGCATGAAGCGGATCGAGATGAACTTCCTGCCGGACGTGTACGTGTTGTGTGACGTGTGTCGCGGTGCGCGCTACAACCGCGAGACGATGGCGGTGAAGTATAAAGGCAAGTCGATCGCCGATCTGCTGGATACGACGGTCGAGGAAGCACTGCCGCTGCTCGAAAACATCCCGCAGATAAATCAGAAACTGCAAACCCTGCTCGATGTGGGACTCGGCTATATCAAGTTGGGCCAGTCGGCGACGACACTTTCCGGCGGCGAAGCGCAACGCATCAAACTCGCCAAGGAACTCTCGAAACGCGCTACCGGCAGGACCATCTACATCCTCGACGAGCCCACCACCGGTCTTCATTTCGCCGACGTTCACAAATTGCTCGACGTCCTGCAGCGCCTGGTGTCGTTGGGAAATACCGTTCTGGTGATCGAACACAATCTCGACGTAATCAAATCCGCCGACTACATCATCGATCTTGGACCAGAAGGCGGCGAACACGGCGGCCGCGTTGTCGCCGCCGGCACTCCCGAAGAAGTCGCCCGCTCCCGCCGCTCCCACACCGGCCACGTCCTCCGCCCCCTGCTCAACGGCCGACTCGCACGCAACGGCAACGGCCATAAATAGCGTGCTATACTTTGGCCGATCCGTATCCTATCCGTGAAATCTGTGGCAGAGGATTAACGTTTGCCGTCAATCTACGATGATGATTTAAAACCTCTCGAACTTGACGGAGTCAAAACCTATCCGCTTGCCTCACGCACCAGCAAAGTTTCATTGAATGATTTTGCGAAACCTGTGAGTGGTGAGGCGTCTTTGAATGACTTTCTCGAGAGTTTGCCGAATCTGCTGGCGGTGCAGTCGCTGCGCGGGCTCACTGAGCGAATGCGGCGTGCGCGGGAATTGAAGAAGCCGATCATCTGGGGGATCGGTGGGCATGTGATCAAGACCGGTCTGGCGCCGCTCATCATCGACTTGATGAAGCGCGGTTATGTTTCGGCGATCGCGGCGAACGGATCGGTGCTGGTCCATGACGCCGAGATCGCTATGGTGGGTTCAACTTCTGAAGACGTCGATGCGACGCTTTCCGAAGGCGTCTTCGGCGGAGCTGAAGAGACGGGACAACTACTCAACGGCGCGGCGCGCGATGGCGCACAAGATCAGATCGGATTGGGCGAAGCAGTGGGACGCGCACTGCTCGCACGCAATCCGAAGCATCGCGACTATTCTCTTCTTTGCGCCGCGTACGAGACCAGGATTCCCTTCACCGCACACATCACCATCGGCGGCGACATCGCACACTTTCACCCGAGCTTCGACGGCGCAGCCATCGGCGCTACGACGCACACAGACTTTCGTTGCCTCGCAGAGTTAGTAAGAAGAATGGACGGTGGCGGAGTTTATCTGAATGTGGGATCGGCGGTCGTGCTGCCCGAAGTATTTCTCAAGTGCGTAACCCTGGTCCGAAACCTGGGTCACACCCTCTCCGATATAACGACGGCAAACTTTGATTTCATCCAATCGTATCGTCCTTTAACAAACGTCGTCCGCCGTCCCACGGAAAACGGCGCCGGCAAAGGCTTTTCGATCACCGGCCATCACGAACTCACGATTCCCCTGCTCGCCGCCCTGCTCTATCAGTTTGAGACTTGACCTATTCCAACCCACTCGATTATCCTGCGTTCTCTGAAATTGAAAACGGATTTCAATTTCGGCCATAACCATAAAGCTCTTATTAATCCCCCCGGATCATCTATCGGGAGTCTTCCTTGTGAAATCTTCAAAGCATCGAGCAAAGCGTCGCGGCCCGAAGTATTGGGTGGTGGCTATCGGGACGATGGGTATGCTCGTCGCCTACTGTCCTCGCAACAGTCACAACCTCGTCCTCGGCCAAGTAAGACACGAGGACACCGCAGTCGCAACGCAGCCACAAATCACGTTTGACATCCCCGCCGGTACACTCGAATCGGTGCTGCTCGCCTTTCAAAAAACTTCCGGCCTCCAGGTCGTGATACCCAACGACGTGATGCGTACTGTCGCCTCCCCTGGCGTGAAAGGTAGTTACTCTGCCGAACACGCACTGCGCCAAATCCTGAGCGGCACAGGGATCAGCTATCGCTTCAGTGATAAGCGAACCGTTGTCCTGGAGATTCACGCTGGTCCCGAATCAGTCGACGTCAGAGACGATTCGCGCGTGGTGCTGTCCTCGCTAAAGTACACGGAACCGTTACTCGACACGCCGCAAACGATCACCGTAATCCCGAAAGAAGTGATCGAGGAACAAGGCGCAACGACACTCCGCGACGTTTTGAAAAATGTTCCCGGTCTGACAATCACCGCGGGAGAAGGCGGCAATCCTGCTGGAGATAATTTAACCTTGCGCGGCTTTAGCGCCCGCAATGACATCTTCGTCGACGGTGTTCGCGATCTAAGCCCACAGTCGAGAGATCCTTTCAATCTCGAACAAGTCGACGTCGTTAAAGGTCCAGGCTCGGTCTACACCGGACGTGGCTCCACCGGCGGCTCGATAAACCTGCTGAACAAGACTCCCGGTCTCAGAAGATCTCTCGGCGGCAAGCTCGACTTCGGCACTGACCGCACCCGCCGTGCAACTGCCGACATAAACATTCCCTTTCAGGATAGTCTCGCATTTCGCTTGAACCTGCTGGACCATCACTCAGGTGTAGCCGGACGCGACGTCGTCAAATTTGATCGCTGGGGAGTTGCTCCGTCACTTAGCTTCGGCCTTGGTAAACCAACACGTTTCACCGCCAGCTATTACAAACTGAAGCAGAACAACATCTCCGACTACGGCATTCCCTGGGTCCCGGTGACAAACAACGTGCTGGTTGAGTTTCGCGATCGTCCCGCGCCCGTGCCACGCAACACTTTTTACGGCCTGCGAAACCGTGACTTCGAAAGCCTGAACTCCGATCTCGTCACGCTCAAATTCGAACGCGACTTCAACGACAACTTATCGCTGCGAAACCAGTTTCGTTACGCTAATTCATCCAGGGACTCGATGGCGACACCGCCACGTTTCGCCAGTAACAATTCAACCGTCATCAATCGCGAGATGCGTTCCTGGTTAACTGAAGACAGAGTTTGGGACAACCAGACCGACTTCATCGCGCGTTTCTCAACCGGTACAGTCGAACATTCACTTATCAGCGGAATGAACCTCACCCGCGAAAGCAACACGCGCAAGACTCGCACTGCACCGAACATGCAAACGACCTTGCTCAATCTTTATCCTGACGACGTTTTCACCGGTGTGATCACGACCAGTCCAATCGTCGGCGACGTGACCGCAAACTCGCAGGCAGCCTACTTGTTTGATACCGCGAAACTGGGAAAGAAGTGGGAACTCAACGGTGGCCTTCGCTGGGACCGCTTCGACGCTGATGGAATAACAACCACCGGCGCCCCAGTTTCGCGCGTGGATCAAATGCTCAGCGTGCGTGCCGGCGCCGTTTTCAAACCGTTGCCGCAGGGATCTGTCTACGCATCGTACGGAACGTCTCTGAATCCCTCGCTGGAAGGTCTGTCATACAACACGGCCAACACAGTCATCGATCCCGAAAAGACTTACACCATCGAAGCTGGAAGCAAGTGGGACTTCTTTAGCGGCCGGATGCTGTTGAGTGGCGCGATCTTTCGGGTTGAGAAACTCAATGCGCGAACTCCTGGTGTTTCGCCTGGAGATCCGCCGCAGGTGTTGGAAGGCAAGCAGTTGGTCAAGGGTGTGGAATTGAGTGCCGAAGGAAATATCACGCGCGAATGGCAGGTGCTCGCGGGCTACACCTTCCTCGACAGCACGACCGTCGATTCAAACGTGCCGGCAGAGATTGGAAAAGAATTAGTCAATACTCCGCCGCATTCGTTCAACGTCTGGTCCACGTACCGCATGCCTTCGGGTTTTCATTTCGGCGGCGGCGCGCGTTTTGTCGATCGCCGTTTCGGCAACACTGTCAACACTCGTTTCGTCGATTCATATTGGACTTTTGATGTCATGGCTTCATATCCCATTTCCAGCCATGTGGATCTCCGGCTCAATATTTCAAACCTGACGGACAAGTACTATTTCGATCGGATTGGTGGCGGACACATCGTGCCTGGACCAGGACGAATGGCGATGTTGAGCACGAGTTTCAGGTTCTAAGCGAATGCTTTTGCAGATTCCGGAAGTCTTGAGCGCCGAGCAGATCCTCGGAGGCCGCAAGGTGCTCGAAAACAATGACTGGGTAGACGGCCGCATCACGGCCGGTCACCAGTCCGCGCGCGCTAAAGACAACCTGCAACTCCCTGAAGATAACGAACACGCGAGACAACTCGGCAACACGATTCTGCAAGCGCTCGAGAACAATCCGTTATTCATGTCGGCTGCGTTGCCGTTGAAAGTGTTTCCGCCGCTGTTCAATCGTTATCAGGATGGGCAATCGTTCGGCAATCACGTTGACAATGCGATTCGCCAGGTCGCGGGAACACCACATCGAGTACGCACTGATCTCTCAGCGACGTTGTTTTTCAGTAATCCCGATGAGTATGACGGCGGGGAGTTGGTTATCGAAGATACGTACGGCGTGCACTCGGTGAAACTGCCCGCCGGTCATCTGATTCTCTATCCGGCGTCGAGCCTTCATCACGTTCGTCCGGTTACTCGCGGGGCGCGACTGGCATCGTTCTTTTGGATACAAAGCATGGTGCGTGACGATGGTGAGCGCACGCTTCTTTTCGATCTCGACGTCGCTATTCAGCGCCTGGTGACGGATGCGCCCGACCACCCGAGCGTAGTTGAATTAACTTCCCTTTATCATAATTTACTGCGCCGTTGGGCGGACGTTTGAAATCGTAATGAAGAAACTTCGCAAAATAATTTTTTGGATTCATTTGCCGACCGGCATGATCGCGGGCGTCGTGATCCTGATCATGTGTGTGACCGGTGTTTTATTGAGTTACGAAAAGCAGATCATCTCGTGGGCCGACACACGTGGCTACCGCGCAGCACCTCCAACTGCCGGACAGCAACATCTTCCGATCGAAACCCTGATCGCCAAAGCTTGCGAGACCCGCGGAGCTATGCCGACGTCGATAACTCTGAAGTCAGATCCCGAGGCGCCCGCCGAGATGGCGTTCGGTCGTGAAACGACAGTCTTCGCGAATCCTTACACCGGAGCGATTCTCGGTGAAGGTTCGCCGCAGACTCGCGCGTTCTTTCGCAGCGTAACCGACTGGCACCGCTGGCTCGGCGCGAAGGGTGATAATCGCAACGTTGCTCGTGCAATCACCGGCGCTTGTAATCTCGGTTTCCTGTTTCTCGTGATGAGCGGCTTCTATCTCTGGTGGCCGCGAAACTGGAACTTGAAGGCGGTGCGGAATGTAACGTGGTTCCGGCGCGGTCTGCCGTCGAAGGCACGTGATTTCAACTGGCATAACGTGATCGGATTCTGGTCTGCCGTTCCGTTGTTCATCGTGGTGCTGTCAGCAGTCGTGATTTCGTATACGTGGGCTGGCAATCTTGTGTATCGCATTGTGGGTGAGACGCCGCCGGCGCCGCGCGCCAATCAACCGGCGCCTGCGCGCGATAACGCAGCTCAACCTAACTTCGACAATCTCAACTCGGCATGGGCGCGTGCCGAACAGCAGGTCAGCGATTGGCGCAGTATCTCAATGCAATTGGCCGCCGCAGCCGCGGCGCCGCTCACGTTCAATATCGACAGTGGCACTGGTGGACAACCACAAAAGCGAGCTCAACTCGTGCTCGATCGTGCGACGGGCGAGGTAGTTCGTTGGGAACCTTTTTCCACGTACACTCGCGGTCGTCAGCTTCGTTCGATCCTGCGTTTCGCTCACACCGGCGAGGTCGCAGGCATCGCAGGACAAACGATCGCCGGACTTGTGTCGATCGGCGGCGCCGTACTCGTCATAACAGGACTTTCACTTGCGATCCGGCGCTTTCTTGCCTGGGTTAAGAAGCGCTCCAGGTCGTCGCAGCCTGGTACGATCCACGTGTCCGAACCAATTCCGGATATCTAATGTTATACTGGCGCGCATTATAAAATTTGACGCGCAGTTAACTTAGATGGACGCAGAAAAACTGAAACACTTCCAGGACCTTTTACTCACCCAGTTACGCCAGAACACGGAACAGATCCGCACCGATCAAGCGGCGGCGCTTGAGCTTTACGATGACGGCGTGAAAGACAGCGTGGACTTGTCCGTGCAGGATTTGAACAAAGAGATCGCGCTGCGACTCGGCGAACGCAGTTCCAAGGTGGTCGCTGATATCGATCAGGCGCTCCTGCGTATCAAAGAAGGAAGCTACGGGATCTGCGCGCGTTGCGGCCAACCGATCGACGAGCGGCGCCTCGAGGCCATCCCCACCGCACGCTACGACGCCGTCTGCCAGGCCGCCATCGAAAGCGCCAACGGCGAAGACGATCTACCGACACTTTGAGCCACGGATTAACGCAGATCTGTGTAAATCGATTTTGCACAGATCTGCGTAAATCTGTGGTTATGCCTTCGGGTGTGCTTTGTCGTAGACCTCGATCAACTTTTCCATCGAGACGTGAGTGTAAACCTGCGTAGTCGAGAGACGCGCGTGACCCAACAGTTCCTGGATGTCACGCAGGTCCGCGCCGCTGTCGAGTAAGTGTGTCGCGAACGAATGTCTTAGTGCGTGCGGACTGATGTTGTGCATGCCCGCGCAAAGTCGGATGTATTTTTCAACCATGCGTCCCACCGAGCGCGTTGTGATTCGCGTCCCCTGGTAATTCAGAAACAGCGCTTCCTCATCTCGCTTCGAGATCGGCGCATTCAATAGAAACTTGTCACGCACCGTCAGGTAGTTTCGAATCGCGACACCCGCCGGATCGCCAAACGGCACGATGCGCTGCTTCCTGCGCTTCCCCGTCACGCGTATCAACTTATTTCCAAAATCAACGTCTGCGAGATTGAGCGTCGTCAACTCCGCCACACGCACGCCCGTCGCATACATCAACTCGAGCATCGCGCGATCGCGTTTCCCCAGATCAGTCTCCTCATCAGGCGACTCGATGAACCTGATCGCCTCTTCGATCGAAAGATGTTTCGGCAGTTTCTTCTCCAGCCTCGGAGTAGAGACGAGTTTAGCCGGATTGAGTTCCACCACTCCTTCACGCACGAGAAACTGAAAGAAGGTCCGAAGCGCAGCCAGCTTACGAGCAATTGAAGCTTTCCTCTTTTGCGCGGCGTGCAGCGACGCCAGCCACTCACGAATCGTCAGATGATCTATCTCGGAAATCTCAGGTGTGTTTCTTTTCCCGGTTGTCTGATCCAACGGAGCAAGGAAATCGAGGAACTGTTCGAGGTCGCTGGCGTAGTTGCGTAAGGTGTGCGCGCTGACGTTGCGTTCGTAACGCAGGTGTTCGAGAAATTGCTCGATCAGTTTCTCCATCACTCGCTACCAACCCGCGGAGGAAGCGGGCTTCGGCGCATAATAACCTTTCCGCGAGCGGACGCGAACATCATTTCTCGTTTTGACCCGCAGGTCGAGGCGATGCAGCCGGCCGTCGCGATGTTCGATGTTGGGGTAATAACTCAAAACATACTGCTGTGAGAGGTCGGCCGCGATCTGATCGAACGCGAGGTCGAGTTCGTCAGTCGTTTTGGGAAGATACACGGCGCCGCCCGTCTGCCCCGTCAACTGTTCCATGCGACGCTCAGCAGCGAGCGCGCGCAGGTTTGCGCCTTCGTACAATCCGGTCTGGACCACGTAGATCTGGCAATCGTCCGCCAGCACGCGTTGCACGACAAAATCGAAATCCTGCTGGTGGCTGGTGGTTTCGATGCCGTCGGAGACGATCACCAGAACCCGCCGTCCGGAGTAAGGTTTCAGGTAATTGGACGCGCCAATGATCGCGTCAAACAGCGACGTGCCACCTTCAGGCTTGCCAAACATCGCGATCGTCTGTTGGAGACGCACGATGTCGTGGGTCAGTGGTTGGGCCAGATAGCTGTCGGTTTCGATCGAATAGATCGCCGCCTCATCTTTCGTGCGCAAAACTTTTCTGAAGAAACGAATGGCTGCTTGTTTTTCAAATTCGCGCGCCGAGTCGAGACTGCCACTGTTATCAAACAGCATCACCAGACGCACGCTCGTTTCCGAACGCGTCAGATCGCTGAGCGACTTCAACTCGCCGTCCACGTGCAGCTCGAAATCTTCCAACTTCAAATTGACTATGGCATTGCCCCGGCGATCAACTACCGACACGGGAATGGGAACCAGATTCGAGCTGATCTTTACCACGTCGTCCGGATCGATTTCATCGCCTGCGGGTTTAGTACTCCGGGGCAAAGCAGATCCGTCGCCGGGTCGATTAGGATCGATGGGTTTTGGCTTGGGTGTCTTGCCGGAGTCCTGGCGTCTGCCTGACTGGCTCGAGACAGGCATAGCTGTGTAAACACAGAAAAGAGCGGCGGCGACTAGCAGGACCCAAACGCGGGTCAACCCGCCTGCGCCATTTCGTGTTTTGTGTGGTTTTGTTCGAGCCACTCTGCCCATTCTTTCAAGGCTAATTCGACTTGCAACTGCCGGCGTTCCCGCTTCTTGCGTACCGTGGGCCGGACGGCTTCTGGAAGAGGAGGTAAAAGCGCGAAAGTGATGTTTACCGGTTGGAAGTTTTTCGCTTCCGCGTGCGAAACGTAGTGCGCCAGTGCTCCAGTGGCGCTGCGCGCGGGCGCTTCCAGTAACTCAGCGCCTGACGCGAGCCGGGCCGCATTCACACCCGCGAGCCAACCCATCGCCACTGACTCGACGTAACCTTCAACTCCCGTGATCTGTCCGGCGAAGAAGAGGTTAGGACGCTCGCGCATCTGCATCGTCGCGTGAAGTACGCGCGGTGAACAGATGTACGTGTTGCGATGGATTTGGCCAAACTGAAGAAACTCGGCGTTCTGCAATCCGGGAATGAGTCGCAACACTCGCGCTTGTTCGCCGTACCGTAGATGATTCTGGAAGCCCACCAGGCTGTATGCGTCAGCCATTAAATTTTCCTGCCGCAACTGCACCGCCGCGTAAGGCTCGCGACCCGTCTGCGGATCACGCAAGCCGACGGGCTTCATCGGGCCGAAACGAAGCGTATCGACTCCGCGGCGCGCCAATTCCTCGATCGGCAAACATGCTTCAAACCAGCGTGTCTCTTCGAACCGCTGCAACGGGACGCTTTTCGCCTCGAGTAATTCCGAGTAAAACCGCGCGTACTCCTCTTCGTTGAAAGGGCAGTTGAGGTAGTCGTCGCCGCCTTTGTCGTAACGCGCGGCGCGAAACGCGACTGACGTATCGATCGAATCGGCAGCAACGATGGGCGCGATCGCGTCGTAGAAATACATCTGGTCGCTGCCCGTCAGCTTCATGATCTCGGTGGTGAGCGCGTCAGAAGACAACGGACCTGTGGCCACGATCGTGATCTGGTCTTCGGGAATGCTGGTCACTTCTTCGCGAATCAAACGAATGCGCGGCTCATCCTGGATCTTTTCTGTGATGAGCGCCGCAAACTTCTCGCGATCGACGGCGAGCGCCGCACCTGCCGGAACCCTCGTCTCCGCCGCGGCAGACATTACCAGCGAACCACCCTGGCGCAGTTCTTCCTTTAATAAATAGGACGCGGTTCCCGGCTCGTCAGATTTCAGCGAGTTGGAACAGACGATCTCGGCGAGTTTGTCAGTGCGATGAGCGGGCGTCTGCATCACCGGTCTCATCTCGTACAGATTCACCTGCACACCGAGCCGCGCCGCCTGCCACGCCGCCTCAACCCCCGCGAGCCCCCCACCAACAATACTTATCTGATCCGTCTTCATCTGTTTTCAAAAAATCCGTCTAATCCGTGGCTACGGTTTGGCCGGCGCTTCGATCTTGTAGCCCTTCACATCGCCTGCGAAATGCCTGTACTCACTCCACTCGATCGTCTTGTTGTAATCACCACCGCCAAACAACAACACCTTAACCGACAAGTTCACCTGCGCAAACCGCGGCAGCCAAACTCCCTGATCCATTCGCGTCTGCTCCATCACCAGTGCCGCACCGGGCTTCAGCGAAACCAACAACCCGCCCGCCATCTTGAATCCTTCCGCCAAACGCGCTTCCAGCCTGATCACCTGCTTATCAACCGGGTCGATCCATACCACGCCGATCAACTTCGCAATCAAACTCTCTTCGCGCGTCTTCGGCTTGAAGCCCGGTCGTGGACGGAAGTCGAAAACAATCGTCTCCCGGCCCGACAACATCTCCCGGCGCGGTGAAACAAACTCGCACGCCTTTAAGAACTGCGAGATATCGGTGCTCTCGTCTCCCTCCGCTCTCTTCTTTTCACGTTCGGCGCGTCGTTGCGCCTCTTTCTTTTCGTCCTTCTCTTTTTCGCGTTCGGCCTTGGCGAATTCCTCCTGCACGCGGCGGTCTTCCTTCGCTGCGCGTTCCGGTGAAAGCGGCACACCGTTTTCGCTGATCAACTTTTGCACCGGTTCGCGATTGGGCAGCGGATAGATCTCGTAGACCTTGACCGTCTCTTTCTTCAGTTCGCCTTTGCCGTTGATCTCGCGATCGATCTCAGTTTGTTTGAACGCATATTCCGAAACGCGTTTCTCAATTTCGTCCTGGTTTTTACCGACCTCGAGCAGCAACGCCGCGACATCCAGAGTTTCCGTCGCACTCGGCGGATCAAAGACGCTTTCGGCAATGCCGGTGTTGAATCTGACGCTCTGCAACAGCAGCGTCAGTTCGCCGGATCCATCGACGTTCATGCGAACGCGATGTGGTTCGCGGATGCCCTGGACCGCACGATAGTCGTCAAACAGCACTCTCGTCTTTTTTACATCGCCGGTGATCTTGGTGATGAGGCCGGTCTTCACGCTGAAGTAATACTGAAAGCGAGCGCCGCTCCTGGTTGAGAACTCGACGATGTATGCGGGTTCGGAACCGAGGTCACCTAACGAAAGGACGCGTGCGAGCACGTTGGACTTTTTGAAGTTGATGAGGCGCGAGGCGTCGAGTGAAGCGCGCAGTTTGGCTGCGGTGCTTTCGAGACCAGTCAGTGTGCGCAGTCGATTATCTAGTCCCACTTCCCAAGCGGAGCGCGTGTTGGTGGCGGAGATGATCTGGCCGTTGCCGAACGTCATCTCCCAACGTTCGGACGACGGTGCTTTCCGCTGCGTGTGCGCGGCGCCAAACGGTTGATCGTTGAGTTGGATGGTCCACTCGTAAGTGGCGTCCCTGAGCGCGCCCACAGACTTCTTCCCGCCGATCGCTTTCAGATAGTTGTCGACGATCTTGTCAGCGGACGGAAGTTTTTTGGGGGACTGCGCGAGCGCTGTCTGGGCCACGAAGACCAGCAGCAACGCGAACCTCAGTTTACGCAGATCTGCGCTCATCCGCGTAGATCTGCGGCCAAATTCATTTCTTCTTCGCAGCCTTTCGGTCAGCCAGTTTCTTCGCACTCGCGCCCCTCTTAACCGTTGTCTTCGTAGCCTTTGTGCTTTTGGTGGCCGTGGTAGGTTTCTTCGCCTTTTCAGGCGGCGTTCCCGGGATCAGCTTACCGCCACCTTTCGATTTCTGCTCTTCATACGCCGCCTGATTTTGGTCAAACTCAAACTCATTCAGCGTCCCCCCACGAATCTTATATCTGTCTACATTTTTGGTCGGATCCTTCGGCATTGTTCCCTCCTCCTGGTTCGATCTGTCCTGCTTGACACTGCAAACACGGCATTCGTATAGTGCAACTGCGTTTCCGCAATAGTTCTTTCACGCCTTAGCCGGCTTAGCTCAGTTGGTAGAGCGTCTGATTCGTAATTAGAAGGTCGCCGGTTCAATTCCGGCAGCCGGCTCCAATAGAATCAATTGTTTACAGCCACTCGCGTGAGTGGCTGTTCTGCTATTTGCGACATATTTGTGACGCGAGCCTTTTGAGCGTATTCAACAGCATTTCTCAGCGTGTCATCAGACGCGTGTGTGTAGCGCATAGACATCTGAATGTTCGAATGGCCCAACAGCCGCGCAATCGTTGTCACGTTGCATCCTGCGTCACCTAATCGCGTCGCAAACGTGTGGCGTAGATCGTGAAAGTGAAAGTCTTCTATACCAGCCTCACTACACGCCACAGTAAAAGCCTTCTTCACATCCACTAGACCTTCACCCGCTCGCCTCTTAGCAATCCGCCTCGAGGCGAACACGAGATCGCCCTCTTGAGTCTCGCGTTGCTCTATCAAAACCTGTCTTACGCTTTGACTCATCGGGATGATTCGATCACGTGCAGTCTTTGTATTGACCACATGAATAACGCCGCGCAGAAAATCAACATGCCGCCACGACAAATTTAGCAACTCACCGCGACGCATTCCTGTACCAAGCGCCAGAACAACCAGCGGGTACAGGTGCCTGCGTCTGCCCTTGAGCTGTGCCATCAATTGTGTTTCCTCGTCTGCCGATAAGTAGCGGTTCCGTTGATTGTCCACGCGCAGCTTTCGCCCCTTGCGACAAGGATTTGATGCTGCCTGTTCCAACTCCACCGCAAGGGCAAAGATTCGAGACAGTACAGCGAGCTCCATGTTCACGGATGCCGGACTGCGAGTTGTGCCGCGCCTCGTAATAGACTGAGCACGATCACGTTTCCACTTTTCAATCGCCAGGGGTGAGACTTCACGCAACATCTTGCCCCTGAATATTTCTGACCACTGGTTTGCGATGATCTCGTCATTGCGCCAAGTCCGCTTGTTCGCCTTGGCCCACGGCAAATACGTTTCGCTCACAAGCAGACCTAAGTCTTGGTTGCCTAATGTGACGTACCGTAAGTACCCTGAAACACCTGATCACGCGCCTTAGTTTCCGCCTGTTCTGCCTGAAACTTCGTACGCGCTTCCGGTATCGCTTCGCGATATCTGGCGCCTCTAATCTGAAAATCAAAATACCAGTGGCCACCACGCTTCTTAACTGTCAAAGGACAATCACCTCCGTTCGGCGGTTGCAGCCACAGCGAAGGTTTGACCGAATAGTACCCGAGCCTTGCGGTCCTTACCAACGCTCATTTCTCGTTGTCCTTTGTCCACTCAACAATCTCCTCAAAATCGAAG
>DASVGE010000359.1:0-7554 GCA_036379695.1 Pyrinomonadaceae bacterium
AACCGAACCGTTAGCGAGTCGTACAGACTTGGCCGAGACGATCGAGTTAATGATCTGGCAATCTTTGCGAATCCATCGTTTGTCCAGCGTATACCCATCAGTTTCGCCCGTAATCACGCGGTTGAATTGCTCAACGTCATCCGCCAGATCGTCAGGATGCGTCAGTTCGGCCCAACTCTTTTCCAGCAGCTCCTCGCGTTTGTATCCAAGAATGCGACAGAGTTCATCATTGACTTCAAGAAAGCGCTTGGCCGGCGAAGTGAGTGCCATCCCGATCAATCCGAGTTCGAAGTAACGCCGGAAGCGGTTCTCACTAGCGCTCAGCACGTCGGAAGCTCGCTGACGCTCGATGAATTCGGCGGCCAGGTGGGCGTAAAGATCGATAAACCGAAGTTCGTGTTCAGAAGGGCGGTGCGGTTGGCGAAAGTGACTCGAGATCATTCCCAGCACTTCGCCGCTACGACTGAAAAGGGGTGTGGATTGCACCGCACGAAAGCCGGCTGACGCCGCTATGTGCCGGTGCGGCGCAAAGCTTGGATCGGTTTTGACGTCCTCGATGATGACACGCCCGCTTTGACGCATTGCCCGACCACAAGCTGCGCTTTCTTCGTTATTTTTGCTGAAGTGATCGAGAAAGTCTTGCTTGAAGCCGCGCTGAGCCACAATCTCCAGGGCCTTGGATTGGTGATTAAAAAGCTGGATGTTGCCAAAGTCGGCGGTGAGCAACTCGATGGTTGACTCGAGGATCTCCTCCAGCAGCGGTTGGAGTTCGGTGTTTGCCCGTAACCGGGTGCTCAACTCGTGAAGGCGGGTCATGTTTTTCAAGTCCGCCGCCAGTTCGTCCTTCACGAGTGTCAATTCCATTTCGGAGTGCTCGCGGTCAGAGAGCTCCCTAACCATTTCTGTCTTGATGGCAGAGAGTCGTCTCGTTCGTTCGTTGACCCGTTGCTCTAATTCGTCTTGCACTAGCGACGACGTTTTGTGACGGGCCGTCCTTTTATGGTCATGGCCCGAATGATTGAGTTGCAAGTCAGTGTCATCGATCTCGTTCATGGCCATCCAGTCTTTTGCCGCACAGCTGACTGTTAGCACAAATGCGGTGGTCCAAACACTAGCCGGCTCTTTTGTATCCAAGAGGGCAGTCCCACCGATGAGCCTAGATCCCAGACTTAGACTCTGTCTTCAGGGTAGTCGGGACTGGTAAGGGGGGTTGTTCTTCCCGGTGCACCACCCACCAGAGTAGTGGTTAAGAGCGCAAAGCATCCGCCACCCAGTGAAGGTTTTAAGAAAACGATATGTAATGTACTCCTCGACGCGTTATCACACAACCCCGTGGTGAACTTCTGTAACTGGGTTATTTCACCCGCCTTTGGGCTGTTTCAGCCATCAAATTCGGTCTCCGCAAAACTTCATTGCAAGGAACGCGCAAGCTCACTAGCAACAGTGAGGTTGAATGCGTTGCTGTTACCAGTGGCATGGTGTGTGCACTATCAATTTCCGATTTCCCCTGAAAATTAGAAACGTAGAGATGAAACGCCATGATCAAGTTCATTGACGGCAACGTCGCTCAACGCGAAATCTCAATATGAAGGCGCATATCAAACTCGGACGCATTCTTGGAACGGAAGTAGGCCTGCACCTGAGTTGGTTCATCATCGCATTCTTGATAACCATGTCGCTTGCAAGTCAGTTTCGAATAGTCAATCCGGCTTGGAGCGAGGGTGTGGTATGGGCCACTGCTATCACAACGGGCCTTCTTTTCTTCGTCACCATCATCTTGCACGAGCTCGCGCATGCGATGGTGGCGAGGGCCCGTAACCTACCCGTGAAATCGATCACGCTGTTTGCGCTTGGGGGCGTCGCGCAGATTGAGAAGGAAGCAGGTGAACCGAGCACCGAATTCTTCATGGGCCTTGCTGGACCTCTGATGAGCTTTTTCATCGGATTCCTTTGCCTGATGCTCGCGTGGGCGCTTGGGTGGTCGCCTTTGGAGGTGCCCGAGACGCCGCTGCTCGCCATGCTTATGTGGCTGGGTTACATCAATTTCTCGCTGGCAATTTTCAATCTTATTCCGGGATTCCCCCTTGATGGCGGAAGGATGCTGCGCGGGATTATTTGGTGGATTACTGGTGATGGCATACGCGCGACTCGGATTGCCACTCGTGTCGGTCAGGTCGTTGCCTTCGGTTTCATCGTCCTCGGCGTTGTTCGTTTCTTCATGGGAGCAGGGTTCGATGGGTTGTGGGTAGCGTTCATCGGTTGGTTCCTGTTAGAGGCCGCAGGGGCGAGTCGTGCGCAGGTGGAAATAAACGAAAGATTGAAAGGTGTGAACGCCGGCGATGTCGTCGAACGAGATTGTCTCGTCGTAGATGGTCACGACAATCTTCAGAACTTCGTGAACAACTACTTGCTGCGCACTGGAACTCAATGCTTCCTGGTCCGCGACGGTCACGGCATCGAGGGCATCATCACGCCACATGAGGTTATCGAGACCGATCGCACGCGCTGGGCTCAGACGACAGTTGAACAGGCAATGCGGCCGCTCGAGCGGTTGCCGGCAGTGGATCCGGAGACGCCAGTCAGCGAAGCACTCGAGATCATGGACCGGGAAAACGCGAATGAACTGCCCGTGGCGAAAAACGGACGAATAGAAGGATTTCTTACGCGCAGTGGCGTCATGCGCTTGTTGCAGACGCGCTTAGCGCTTGAAATGTAGGAGGAGGAGAAGAGAATGCGAAAGCGAAGGTTGCAAATTGCGATGGTTATCCTGATGACCGTTATGTCTATTCCTGCGTCCGCGCCCAGCATATTTGCCGGCACGCCGCAGGTTAACCCCCGGTTGGTAAGACAGATTCGCCATGAACTGGCGACTCTGCCTTATTACGGTGTTTTTGACTGGCTCGAGTTTGAGGTGAAACCTGATAACACAGTGGTGTTGCGTGGGTACGTGACGCGGCCCACGACGAAATCGGAGGCCGAGGCGCGCGTCAAAGAGATTGAAGAGGTTAAGAATGTAAGCAACGAGATTCAACTGCTACCCCTTTCTCCCAATGATGATCGTTTACGGATTGCGCTATATCGAGCGATCTATAGCTGGGACTCACCTTTGTTTCGCTACGCTACCCAGGCGATTCCGTCGATTCACATAATCGTCGACCGGGGCCGCGCGATATTGAAAGGTGTCGTCAATTCCAAAGCAGACGCGCAGATAGCTTACATGCGTGCCCGCGGTGTTCCTGGACTTTTCGATGTGAAGAACGAGTTAGTGATCGAAGGAGAGCTGCCCCGGTAGATCTCGAATAGGAGTAACTGTCATGCCGAAAGCTATAGGTGTCGATCTCGGTACAACCAATTCAGCAGTAGCAACCATGGAAGGCGATGCGCCAACTGTGATCGTCAACGCCGAGGGCGGGCGCGTCACACCTTCCGTAGTCGCATTTACGAAAACGGGGGAGCGCCTGGTCGGCCAGGTTGCAAAACGCCAGGCCGCTCTCAATCCGGAACGAACGATCTATTCAGTGAAGCGTTTCATGGGTCGCAAGTATTCAGAAGTAACCGAAGAGCTCAAGAACGTTACATACAAAGTAGTTCCTGGTCCCAACGACGCGGTGCGGATCGACATCGACGGCAAGCTCTACTCTCCGGAGGAAATATCTTCGTTCATCCTGCGCAAGTTGGCGGACGACGCGGCTCGGTATACCGGTGAGAAAGTCAAAGATGCGGTTATCACCGTGCCGGCATATTTCAATGATGCTCAGCGCCAGGCGACAAAAGATGCAGGACAGATCGCGGGACTGAATGTGCTGCGCATCATCAATGAACCTACGGCCGCGTCGCTCGCCTATGGATTGGATAAGAAGAAACAGGAAACCATTCTGGTTTTCGATCTCGGTGGCGGCACATTTGACGTTTCCATTCTCGACGTTGGCGACGGCGTTTTTGAAGTTAGGAGTACGGCTGGTGACACACACCTGGGCGGAGATGATTTCGACAAGCGCATCGTTGATTGGCTGGTCGAAGAATTCAAAAAGGACCAGGGGATCGATTTGAGTAAGGACCGTCAGGCGTTGCAGCGGCTTACCGAAGCAGCAGAAAAAGCAAAGATTGAACTTTCGTCAGCGTTGGAGACGGAGATCAATCTCCCGTTCATTACCGCGGATGCAACCGGACCAAGGCACTTGTTGATCAAGCTCAGCCGCGCAAAGTTTGAGCAGTTGACACACGATCTCGTCGAACGGTGCATGAACCCGGTCAAGCAGGCAATCGCGGATGCAAGGTTGAGTGAAAAGGATCTCGACGAAGTGATACTCGTCGGCGGCGCTACGCGCATGCCCGCGGTAAAAGAACTCGTGAAGAAGTTAACGGGCGGCAAGGAACCGAACCAGTCAGTCAACCCGGATGAAGTGGTTGCTATCGGCGCCGCTATTCAAGCCGGTGTGCTGACCGGTGAAGTGAAGGACGTGCTCTTGCTCGACGTGACGCCGCTCAGCCTGGGTGTTGAAACACTCGGCGGAGTGATGACCAAGCTGATCGAACGCAACTCCACGATTCCAACCCGTAAGACGGAGATCTTTTCGACGGCCGAAGACAATCAATCAGCCGTCGACATTCACGTGTTGCAGGGCGAGCGCGAGCTTGCTCGAGACAACAGGACTCTGGGGCAGTTTCGACTTGAAGGCATCGCACCAGCGCCGCGTGGTCTACCGCAGGTCGAAGTCACATTCGACATCGATGCGAACGGCATCTTGAATGTAACGGCCAAAGACATGGCCACGGCGAAAGAACAGAAGATAACCATCAGCGGTTCGACGTCGCTCGACAAGAACGATATCGACCGAATGATCCGCGATGCCGAACAACATGCGTCTGAAGACAAGGCGCGACGCGAACTGATCGAAGCGCGCAACACGGCAGATTCGCTGGCTTACAGCGTCGAACGCTCAATCAACGACCTGGGTGCTCGGGTACCGGCGCATGAGCGCGCGCGTGCTGAGGCTTTAATTAATGAGATTCGCAGCGCGTTAAAGGATGAATCTACGACTCTGGAGCGTTTCCGGCAACTGACAAGTGATTTACAACAAGTTTCGCATTCGTTGGCCAGTGCTGCTTACAGTCAGGCAAGTGCGGCAGGCGCCGGCGCCGGCGCTGACGGTGGTCCAGGTGGAGGCTCGAATCAGAGTGGATCAAGCCAGGGCGCCGATGACGAAGTCATCGATGCCGAGTACACGCCGAAATAAGGAGGAGGATAGGGTCATGTAGGGCCTATAGGACCTATATCGATGGCTACGAAGATTAAAGATTACTACGACGTGCTCGGCGTCAAACGTGATGCGTCTGACAACGAGATCAAGCAGGCCTATCGCAAACTGGCGCGTAAGTTTCATCCGGATTTGAATCCCGGCGACAAGGTTGCTGAGGAAAAATTCAAAGAGCTGCAAGAGGCTTATGACGTACTTTCAGATCCGGAAAATCGAAAGCTTTATGACCAGTACGGCGAGAACTGGCGCGCAGTCAAAGCGGGCGCCGGAGCGCCACCGCCTGGATGGGAAGGAGCACAACGTTCAGCGCGACGTGCAGGACCAAGCACCGGCGGATTCGATTTTGGCGATTTCGACTTCAGTAGCTTTCGCTCCGAGGGTGCTGGAGGTTTTGACATCTTCGAAGAGATGTTTGGCGGGGCCGGAAGGGGTCGAGGTCGACGATCCGGTCGCGGCGCCGATATCGAAGCTGAGCTGGAGTTATCACTGGAAGAAGCGCATCGAGGCGGACGGCGCACGCTTGAGATGCAAACGGCGGAAGCCTGTCCGACTTGCGGCGGCACCGGGTTAAAAGACGGAAAACCTTGTGAGACTTGTCGAGGTTCGGGTCAGGTTCTAAAGCCCAAAACGATTGAAGTGAACATCCCGCCAGGCGTACGTGATGGTTCAACGATCCGTCTGGCTGGACAAGGGGGAACGGGCAGTAACGGCAGCGAACCCGGCGATCTTTATTTGCATGTTCGACTTCGCCCGCATCCCGTCTTCAGGGTGAAAGGCGATGATCTCGAAGTCGAATTACCGATCGCGCCGTGGGAAGCGGTACTGGGTGCCAAGGTGGAGGCACCGACGATCGATGGAAAAGTTGAATTGAAAATCCCGCCCGGCGCAAATAGCGGACAGCGCTTGCGTCTGCGTAACCAGGGTTTGAATAAGCGCAAAGGTGGTCGAGGCGACGAATATGTGCGCTTGAAAATCGTGGTTCCGAAAGAAGTCAGCCCTGAAGAACGACGGCTGTACGAAGAGTTGCAACGTATCTCTCGATTCCAGCCACGGAGTTAAAGGACACCGTGATATTAAAAGATGACCGTCCAGCATCATCATTCCGAGTCGACAGGTTTGCACAACCGCCGGCACGCAGTGCCACCAGGCGATTGAGCGTCGCGAGGGGCCTTGCCTCAAAAGTATTGACTCGCACTTGGAAGAGGTCAGTACAGCGAGCGGTAGCGACCTGGTCGGTGATCAGCATGCGATACTTTCTAACAAGTTTTGGTTCCCATGGTTCAACCAGGTCGCTACCGCTCGCTGTACTGACCTCTTCCAACAGTGATTCTGGTTTTTTAGGCAAAGCTGTCGCGAGGTATGCAAGGAATTATGACAAGCGATTTTGATCTCGATGAACCGTTGACCTTCGACGTCGTTGCCGAGACTATCGGCGCCAGGCGTACGCTTATTGTGCGGCTCGTGCAGCAGGGCCTGATTGAGACGCTCGATGGTCCAACAGATGAACCTTTGCTGCCGCGACGTGCGGTGGTTCAGCTTCGTCGCATGCAAAGGCTGCGGCGGGATCTGGGTGTCAACTTTGCGGGCGCTGCGATCATTCTCGACCTGGTGGGACGGATTGAACAACTAAATCGAGAGTTAGCGGAAATGCATCGACTTAAGTGATACAGCTTGGGGAAGGAGGAATGTAGGGCATGGCAACATCAATTCGTCCATTACACGATCGCGTGCTCATTCAACGCATTGAAGAAGAGCACCAGGCGCGAGGCGGAATCATCATTCCTGATACAGCAAAAGAAAAGCCGCAACAGGGTAAGGTGATTGCCACGGGTGACGGAAAGATCAACGAAGATGGGACGCGCAGGCCGCTCGACGTCAAACCCGGCGACCAGGTGTTATTCGGGAAGTACAGCGGCTCGGAAGTAAAGATCGATGACGAGGAATATCTGATCATGCGCGAGGACGAAATTCTCGGCGTTTTTGAGACTGCGTCGAAATCAAGATCGGCGGGACAGTAAATTTAGATTCTATAGGCCATTTAGGTCCTATACGTAGTTAGGAGGTTTTAAATGGCGGCAAAAATGGTGGTGCACGGTGATGAATCTCGTCATGCGATTCTGGCGGGCGTAAATAAACTCGCCGATGCAGTAAAAGTAACGCTCGGTCCGCGCGGCAGGAATGTCGTGCTCGACAAAAAGTTCGGCTCACCGACCATCACCAAAGACGGTGTCACTGTGGCGAAGGAGATTGAGCTGGCTGACAAACTCGAAAACGTCGGAGCCCAAATGGTCAAAGA
>DASVGE010000360.1:0-13031 GCA_036379695.1 Pyrinomonadaceae bacterium
TATCGGCGGGGGCAAGCCCCTCTTCCTGACTTGTTCTATTTTTACTTTCAAACTCTTCCAGGTTTAGGCTCTCACTGGCTGCTCTTAATAAACTGCTGCGCCTCATTCAACCAACGCTTGCTCGCGCGATACTTGTAAGCCGGAGCGGTCTTCACTGCTTCAATGCAGGCCTGCATCAAGCTCGTCGCTTCACGCTTGTCACCAAGCCCTGCATGCGCTCGGCCCATCAGATAAAGTCCTTCCGGATCTGACGGCCGGTGTTCGAGAAACTGCTCCAAAGCCGTGCGTGCATCTTCAAACTGTCCCGCCGCAATATACGTCGCCGCAACTTCACGCCAGACCTCATGCTGTGAATGCGCCGGATTCCGCGCCACGACCTGCTCGAAGTTCTGTATCGCGTCAGCATAACGTTTCTGTTGCCGCGCGATGCGTCCCAGTTGATAGCTGGCGTCAATCTCCTCGGCGTCAATCTCCAGCGCCCGTTCAAAACGCGTGCGTGCTTCGTCGAGTTCACCGCGCCCCTGGTGAATCAGACCGAGGTTGTAATGCGCCGAAGCATCCGCGGGATTCAATGTGGCTGATTCAAGGTTCTGCTTGAAAGCGGCCTTCGCGCGATGACTGCCCATGATGTCGCTGAAGTAACCACGCAACAGCAGGAAAACAATCAGCAGCAGAAACGGAGAACCCAGAACTCCCGAGAACAACCGCTCAACAAACGGAAGAAGCAGCGCCGCACCAAAGCACGCGATCACTGTCACACTAAAAGCTCGCAACGCCGACATCCGGAAAGCATCCTTCACGCCCATCACCATGCCCACGCCAAACAAAACAAGCTTTGGCATAACGAAGAGTTGCAGTGAGAGCAGCGCCGGATCTCTGAAGAGCACTTCCGCCGCCGCTAACAGTTGCGGGTAATCACGAAACGATGCACGCGTTTGGTCGGCATTCTGGATTATGCCGGCAATCTGCTGTGCCTGAAGTCCGGAGTAGTGCAAGGCGGCGGCGATTAGTATCGACAGGATGTTCGCGGCCGTGAGTACGTAAAACATCGTCGCCGCGACCGGTGCATATTCCTGCGTGATAACAACACGGAAACTGCCGCGGCGCTCGAACATGTTAGCGACCAGCGTGAGAATCGGCACCAGAAGCACCGCTACCAGCACGACCACCATAGCGGCTTGTAATGAGTCAGAGACAAGTCCTGTACGGTCCGCAATTCCTGCAAACCGTTTCGTCACGAAGCCGTAGGCAAACTGGCTCAGAAAAGCGATCAGCGCCACTGGCGCAAGCGAACCGCGATCACGCATGCCACGCATGCCACGCATTGGCGCGTAGAAAATCATGAGCACGAAACGCAGCCAATCGATCATACGAGTCAGGGTTCAGGAGACGATTCACCCGGTATATAGGGCTGGGGGGACGATTCGCCCGCAGGCGGCTCACCAAGGTCCCGCGGTCTAAAGTTGGGCGATGGCGGGCCCGCCAAATTGACGTCTTCGTGATGTATGACGCTCGCCGACGTCAGTGGCCAGTAACGAAACAACGCCTTGCCGTAGATGTACTTCTTGGGCACTAAACCCCAGAGACGTGAATCGCTCGAGTTATCGCGATTATCGCCCATTACGAAGTAGTAATTCGGTCTTACGTAAGTCCGCGCCAGGCTTCGGTGCGATAAATTGAGCCGCGGATCGAGATAGGTTTCTTCAATGTCGCGACCGTTTACACTCACGACTCCTTCGTGTACCTCGATCGTATCGCCTGGCAGTCCGATGACGCGCTTGATGTAACTCTTCGAAGGATCGTCAGGAAACCAGAAGACGACAATGTCGCCCCGTTCGAGCTTGGGCGCCCAGCGATACTCGTCGTAGTAGATCAACTTGTTAACAAAGATGCGTTCGCCGTCGTGCAAGCGAGGCAGCATCGACGTGCCCTCAACCTTCACGGGCTGCACGACAAACACCACAACCAGCGCTGCGATCATTAACGCGAAGATCAAATCGCGGAGCAGCAAACGCGCCTCGGACCACAAATCATTCCGAGACGCATCTTCGGGTTTGTGTACCTGGATATCTTTGTCGTCGTCGACGTGAACGCCACCAAATGGCGGTGGCCGTCGTTTTCTAATTCCGAACATAATCGGTTTTGAGGTTATCTTTCACTAGCGCCCTTGTCAAACGATTGCGAAACCGATTTCCTTGACAGGGTTTACCTACGCTTTCTATCATCCTCGCCTGCATTTTGCAGCCCCCGGACCTGGTCCGCAGGCGCAGCAGAAAAGAGGCCCCTTGCCGTGATCAAGTTAGATATTATCAATCGCGTTGCCGATAAGACCGGTGTGCCGAAGATGAAGGCGGAACAGGCCGTCGAAGCTCTTTTCCATTCGATGAAAGAAGCATTGACCAGGGGCGAACGAATCGAGTTGCGTGGATTCGGCGTCTTTGTGGTCAAGCCGCGGAAACGAGGCGTTGGCAGAAATCCGCGCACCGGCGAAGAGGTGGCGATCCCCTCTGGCAAGACGATTCGCTTCAAGCCGGGTAAAGAGCTACAGGCCCACGATGGCGGCGATATCGAGGTTGACGACGATTCGACTGAAGACGACGACGATTTTTAGAACTGTTTACAACGGTTATTCAAGGCTAGAGATGGAATGGCACAAGCATCCAGACTCTAGCCTTTTCGCTTCTTAAGAGCTGCAATGGCTGAATCAATTAGAACTTTGCCGCCGGGTTTTGACTTGCTCGACCGTCCCGCGCCGCGTATTTCCGCGCGGGAGTGGCGCATACACGGTGGCCTCCTGATCCTGACTATCGTCACGACGACCCTGGCGGGCATCGCGCCGCCGCTAAACGTCCCTGAACCGCCACTGGTAAGCCCAATTGATTACCTGCTCTATCTCCCGCTTTCATATTTCTACTGGCTGCTGGAACTATTTAGACACTCCCTCGCGAATCCACACCTGATCGTGGAAGGTGTCACTTTCTCGGCGTGTTTGCTCGCAATTCTCTTCTCGCACGAGATGGGACACTATCTCGCCTGTCGCTATTACAAAGTTGACGCGACGTTGCCGTATTTCATTCCCGCGCCGCCAATGTTTCTGGCCGGGACGTTCGGAGCGTTTATTAAGATTCGCTCTGCTATTCCCTCGCGCCGGGCGCTCTTCGACATCGGTCTCGCCGGGCCGCTGGCGGGATTCATCGTCGCTATTCCGATCTCGATAATCGGCGTTTTGACTGTCGGTCCACCAGTGGAGCCGCAAGGTTATTCGATCTACTTCAACGACCCGCTGCTGTTTCGTTTGATCGCTAAACTGGCAGGGGTGCCGCTCGATCCAAACTCACCCACTAACCCGTTCTATATGGCCGCGTGGATCGGACTGCTGGTTACGAGCTTGAATCTGATGCCGGTGGGCCAACTTGATGGCGGTCACGGAACATATTCATTGTTCGGCGCTCGCGCGCACCATGTTATCGGTCGCCTGGCTTTCGTGAGCGTGGTGGTGTTGGCGTTGCTGGGCTACTGGTGGCACGGCAGCCCGAGCGGTTTTCTTTACGCAGTCTTACTGGCCGTGATGATGAAAGTCCCACACCCCCAACCCGCGGTAATGGAACCATTGGGAACCAAACGCATCGTGATCGCCATCATCACCCTAATCGTGTTCGCCCTCTGCTTCTGGCCTTTCCCGATCACGATTAAATAAGCCACGGATTTACACGGAAAAACACGGATCAGAAAAGAAGATTTTCTGATCCGTGTTTTCCGTGTAATCCGTGGCTTAACTAACCGTGGCGGGGAGGAGGCCTTTGATTTCGCGAACTACGCGGACGACTTCTTCCTGATTGGCTAAGGCGATCATGAAGAACTTGTAGCCCTGGTGGAAGCAGATCACGCCGTTCGCAAATAGCCAGATCCCGTCGAGAAATGGATTACCGCCCAACAGCCAACTGATCGGCGCACCTGTAATCGCGCCCGGCTGGAAAATCTGGGCCCACATCGCTGCGCCCGCGGCGCAACTGAACGCTCCCAGCAATGGCGCACCAACATACTTCGCAATCTTGCGCTCAAACTCAACTCGCTGCCGTTCAGCCTCATCAACTTCCCCACTCGCGATCAGCTCTTCCCGCTTCTTGAGATAGTTATCAAATTTCTCGCTCGCTTTGTGCAATCCCCAAACCGGCAGCGCCGAATGCGTCAGCCAGTGTGGGTGTGAACCGAGTAGCACTGCATCCAAACCCGGAAACGCGGCGCCCGCCCGAATACCCAGTACCAGCGAAACTGAAACAACCGCTGCCTTGCCGGGATTTTCTTTGATCCAATCCTTAGCTTTCAGCACGCCCGTCGTCGCGGCGGTCGAAGCGCGCGTGAATCGCGCGCCGGTACCGTAAATCTGCGAAGCTCGATCGTAGTAAGTCTTCGCGTCGTCAAAAACCTTCTTGCCGGTGTCGCCGGCAGCGTCGCGTACGACCTTCCCGGCTTTCTTCACGTTCTTTACAGTTTCACTCGCAGCACGTCGCGCAGTTTCGCCGACCTCTTCGTCTTCAGTCAGACGCTCGGCTTCGGCACGCAGCCGTTCAGCGCCACTGGCCATAGTCTCAGCGCCACGCTTCGCAGCTTCACTCGCCGCCTTTGCTCCTTCGCCGACGAGGTCGGAGATCGAGTATTTCTCGTCGAGCTCGCGGGCCTTACGGCGCGCCGCCTGCTGCCATTCATCAAGCTTTTCCTTGTAGTCAGCCATCCTATCCTCGCGATACAAGTCCTAGATTCCCATCGCCTTGTACGTCACCCGCAGCCATCGAGTTCGACCTGAGGGCCGACATTGCCACCACCTGGTCGCGACCGTTTCGCTTGGCTTCGTACAAAGCGACATCCGACGCTTTCAGTATCTCAACAGCAGTTTGCGCGTCACCAGGACATTCTGCAACCCCAAAACTCGCGGTGATATGGCCGGCCCTGGGTAGCTCCAGCGCCTTGATCGCAGCTCGCAATCGTTCGGCGACCTCCATCCCGGCTTCTTTACTGGTCTCCACCAGCAGCACGGCAAACTCTTCGCCCCCAATCCGCGCCGCGAGATCAATGCCGCGGGTGCCTTCACGCAAGACTCTACTGATGCGACGTATGGCATCGTCGCCGGCGTCGTGGCCGTAGGTATCGTTGAGATTCTTGAAACTATCGATGTCGATCATCAACAGACTGAATGGATGCGCAAACCGGTCGACGCGACCTACTTCGCGCTCCAGCTGGCGTTCAAATCGTCTGCGGTTCGCGAGTCCGGTCAGGTGGTCCGTGAACGCCGCCTCTTCACAAACGTCCAGGTAGGCTTTGAATTCGAGCAGCGTCCTGGTCCGTGCCAGCAGTAGATCGAGATCGGTCGGGTCAGTTATGTAGCCCAACGCGCCGACCTCGGAGGCCCTGCGGAGATCTTCCGCGCGCCTGCCGGCGGCGGTCTGCATGATGACGGGAATAAACCTGGTTACCGGATTGGCCCTGATTCGCTGGGCCAACTCGTAACCATTCATGCGCGGCATCATCACGTCGGTTATCACGAGGTCAGGCTGGTACGACTCGATGGCCGCAAGCGCCTCGTCACCGTCGGTCGCAGTGGTTACGTTGTACCCGGCAAGGCTCAAAGCGGCCTCGATCAGGCTCAATTTATCGGGATTGTCGTCGACGACAAGGATGTTAAATTTTGACTCCATAAAACGAGAATGTTGGTCTTTATTGTTCTTGCGCACTCGGGAGCTTCATGCTACAGTTCGGGCCTCGGTTAGGCGTTTCGTGCCAGTACTCGCCCTAGCATTGCGTCAATATAATCAATCGAGAGTAACAAGCCTGGGAAACATCGTGCGGGCCTCCTTACAATCGTCGTAGAAAAAACCCGCAAACAGGACCACTTTGAATAAAGAGCAATACGCGGCAAAAAACTGTTCAAGCTGGAAACTGTAGCTCGATGCCCAGAAGGACATGGAGATGAATGCCCTGCAGGAACAAAAGCGCGCGCGGGATTTAACTCCCGAAGATCGCGCTGAAATAATCCGCCGGTTGGAATTTGGCTCAACACTTGATGATGCCCTCGTTAGCGACATGGCTCGCAATTCAGTGGTCCTGGATTTTCGCCGCCGTCGTTTCGTTTACCGTGCCGGCGAACCCGCGGATTGTCTGTATGCGATTATTCATGGCCGAATAAAACTCTGCCGAATCGAGACTGAAACCGGACGCGAAGCCGTCATCGATATCCTTCCAGAGGGATCGCTCTTCGGGGAGTCAGCTCTATACTCCGCTGCGGGGCAACGTGCGAATTCTGCAATTGCCTACGAAAACTCAAGGCTCCTGCGAATCCAGGTCGGGGATTTCAAACGGGGGATGGCTGAGGATAACCGCCTTCATGATTACACTTTCCGCTTGATCGGTCAACGCCTTGATCACGCAGAGCGCCGGCTCGCAGATTTTGCTCTCAACGCCATTCCCGCCCGTCTCGATAGCCTGCTGGCCGATTTTTCCATGCGTTACGGGGTTTCCGAACCCGAAGGAGTACTGATCGATATCCCCTTGCCTCACCGCGAAATCGCCTCCATCGTGGGCTCTACCCGTGAAAGTGTCACGGTGCGCTTGAATGCCATGCGCCGCGAAGGTACGATCGCATTCGTCAAACGACGAATATTGATCAAGCGACCCGCATCTCTTTGATGCGTGGCGGGCCAGTGCGTGGCTTCAAAGATTCATGAAATGCCCAACCTGCGGTAAGCCAGTCGAGTGGAAAGAAAATCCCTTTCGTCCCTTCTGTACTGAGCGTTGTCAGCTTGTCGATCTCGGCAAGTGGGTGGAAGGGGAGTATCGTGTTCCCGGTGAACCGCTGCCCCAGGAAAAAGCGGAGCATGATCAAGATCACGAATAATCGCAGATTGGGCGCTTCTTTGGAGTGCGGTGCCTTGGCACTGCTTTCGCCTTGGACCAAAGCGGTGCCAGGGCACCGCACTCCAAAGAAGCGCCCGTTGCTCATGCTCGCGTTGTGTTGTTTGTTGGCGGGCTGCAATGCCACCGACACTACTACTAACTCCAATACGCCCGTCATCTCTGGTGCACCGCCCGGCACGACTTTTCCGATGCCGCCGGTTAATGTGGCTTCAATTGCTAACATGGGTTGGGAGTTGAGCGACGGGAAGCGATCGCTTTTTTCTGAGTACAAAGGAAAGGTGCTGGTCCTGGATTTCTATGCGACGTGGTGTATGCCTTGTCGCGACAGTATTCCGCATTTGATCGAACTGCAAAAGAAACACGAAGACAAGGGTCTGGTCGTAGTAGGACTGAACGTTGGTGGTCCAGGCGACGATCAGGAGGTCCCCGCATTCGCAAAGGAATTCGGCATTCAATACACCCTCGCAATACCTGACGAAGATCTCGTAACGTTTTTGCTATCCGATTACGATGTAATTCCGCAAACCTTTGTTTTTGATCGCCGGGGCCAACTCGTGGAACGGTTCATTGGCTTCGGATCGGGAACAGGTGCGCGCATTGACGCTGCGGTCGAAAGTGGACTCCAAACTACGGCTCCCTGATATGAGACGAGCAAAGATTCTAATCACCCTTGGTCCAGCTTCGCGGGAGCCGGAAATCGTCGAACAACTGATCGCAGCGGGCGCAAACGGCGTGCGTATCAACATGTCGCACGGAACGCACGAGGAGAAAACGATCGACATTGCCCGCGCGCGTGCCGCAGCCGCGAAGCTCGGTCGACCGATCGCTGTGCTTGTCGATCTTTCCGGTCCAAAGATTCGCACCGGCGAACTCAAGAACGACGAACCGATCCGCCTGGTAGCGGGAGAAGCTTTTACACTCACGACCCGTCCAGTGCTCGGCGACCAGCAACAGGTTTCCACCAACTATCCCGACCTTCCTAGAGTCGTTGAACGCGGCACACGCTTGTTGCTCGACGATGGTGCCCTGTCGCTCATTGTCGAGCGCACGACGGACACCGACGTGGTTTGCAGAGTCATTGACGGAGGTCTGCTGGCCGAGCGCAAAGGGATCAATCTGCCTGGCGTCACTTTGCCGATCGCGTCGCTTACCGACAAGGACATCGTCGATCTGAAATGGGCCGTCGAGCAGAATGCCGACTACATCGCGCTTTCGTTTGTGCGACGCGCCAGTGATTGTGAACACGCGAAGCAGTTGATCAACGAAGCGGGCGGACGGGCGCCGCTGATCGCCAAGATCGAGAAGGCGGAAGCGATCGATCATCTCGACGAGATCATCGCCGCTGCTGACGGTGTGATGGTGGCCCGCGGCGATCTCGGTGTGGAGACGAGCGTCGAGTTGGTGCCTGTCTACCAGAAGCGGATCATCGAGCGAGCAATTCATGCGGACAAGATGGTGATCACTGCGACACAAATGCTTCAGTCGATGGTGGCTAATCCTCGTCCGACCCGCGCTGAAGCGTCTGATGTTGCCAACGCGGTTTGGGACGGCACTGATTGCGTGATGCTTTCAAACGAAACCGCCACCGGTGCATATCCGGTTCAGGCGGTGTCGATGATGGCACGCATCATTGAAACCGCCGAGGAAGGCAAAGAACCGACATCAGACAGGGTAACGAATTTAATAGGAAAGCAATCAGGACGCGTCAGTCGCGCGCTCTGCGAGGCCGCTGCCTTCGCCGCGAGTGAGTTGGGAACAACTGTGACAGCAGTCTTCACGGCGTCGGGTTTGATGGCGCGAAGGCTTTCGTCGCTGCGTTACGATCAACGTATCATCGCGCTGACACACAGGCCTGAGGTGCTGTCGGAGCTGGCGCTGATCTGGGCCGTCCAGCCGCTGCTTATCAGTAAGGCTCAATCAACCGAAGAGATGCTCAAGATCGGCGAAATGCGGTTGCTCGAAGCCGGTGTGGTTGAGAACAACCAAACGATCGTCGTGATGGCTGGACGTCTTTCCGGACTGGGTCTCTCGAGCTCGGTAACGATCCTCACTGTTGGCGGCAGCGTACAACCCACCACACGCTAGTGAGTTTCAGAATGAACATGTCGGCCGGTGAGTTGTTTGACCTCATCATGCCGGCAGCGTCTGTGATCGCTGCGCTTCTTTCAACCTGGGTACTCGCTTCCGCGCGCAGACGGTTCCATCTTTTCTACGCAATCGCACTCGCCGTTGGCACACTGTTTCTGCCGCTGATCGTCTTTCCGCTTTATCTCGTGATCATGCTGTGGCGCAAGCGGAACGCTCCGCCGCAGCGCTGGCGCTACTCGTTGCCGCTGCTGTACGCGGTGATAGTTCTCGCCGGTATTGTTACGTTCTTTTATCTCGACCGGCGCAGTGTCGATGCTCACCTCGCACGAGCGACGCGAGCAAAGCTCGTGGAAGATTCGAACGCAGCCATTCGCGAGTATCGGCAGGCACTCGCGCTCGACGACAATCCACACACGCGCAAACTCCTCGCCATCGAACTTGCCAAGGCCGGGCACGTGTCAGAAGCGATCTCGGAATTTCGTTTAGCTCAGCAACGAGGCGAGCCAGACGATTCAATCCCTGAGAGAATTAGAATGTTAGAAGAGAGACTGAAATGAGCCACGGATAAACACGGATTTCATACACAGATTGAGAATAAATCCGTGTATGAAATCCGTGTTTATCCGTGGCTTATTATCGGTAATAGCCCTGGCGCGTTCTGGCCATCAATTCCTCCGGTTTGCCCGGGGCGGCCCTGCTCGCCTTCACTTTAAGCTTGTGCCATTTTGTCTTCCCAGCGGATGGCTCGGGAGCGATCGCGATCTGGTACTGGCTCCGCAACTCCAGGGCAATTAACTCGAACACCTCATTAAAGGCTTCGGCTCCCTGAGAATTGTTCATGAAGAGAACTCTGCCACCCGACAAGGAGGTAAGCTCGCTCAGTACTCCTTCTGCCTCAATATACGGCGAAGCAGAGACAACATTGACATTATCGATGGCAGCAACGTTCAGGAGCCCAACGCAGTACAAAACCAGGTCAGATGCCTTCAGCAAATCGAGCACTTCTTTGAACGAAGTCTTCGACTGATTATCAGCACCGTCGCTGATCAGAACCAGTACGTGCTTTGAGTTGCGACTCGTCTTCATCTTCTCGATGCCGAAACGCATTGCGTCATAAAGCGACGTCTGCTTTCCGAATGTTAACGAGTCGACTTTCGCAAGGATGGATTGGTAGTCGGACGTCCAATCGTGTAAGAGCTCTGTTTTGGTATGGAACGTCACGCCAAAATATTCGTTGGCAGGGTTATTCAGTTTAAAGAAGCGCTCGAGTCCTTGTTTGAACTGCTGTTTGATTTCAACCGCAGCGCCTATGCCACCGGTGTATTGGCTGCCCGACGTGTCGATCAAGATGCCGATGCTGGCCGGCACCTCATGCTCGTTCAGTGACAAGAGCTTTACTGGCTGCTTGTCGACTGTGATCGAGAAATCCTCGAGGGTGAGACCGCGGATTATCGTTCCCTTTTTATTCGTTACCGTGAGATTGAGGATGAGTGGATCGTTGCTTTGTGGAACTGCGGCACTCGAAAGCGGATGAAAGAAGACGAGACTGATTAAAACAACTATAAGGACAGCTCGCACGACGCGACTCCTAATCGGCGCCGATCATCTCGCCGACACCGCTCTTCTGTTCCTGGGCAATCTGCGCGGGTGTCTTTTGCGGGTCGCGCCAGTTATCGAGAATGCCGACCTGGTGTACGCACTGTAGCGTGCAGGTAGGCGCACACCACTTCTCGGTCTTGTACTCCCGATCGAAGTCGTCCATCGTGTACTGGTCCAACGGAATTCCGGGATAGCCGCGTTGCTGCGAGCACCAGTGCACCAGGCCATCCTCACAAATGTAGAGATAACGAGCACCGGCACGACAGCGCCACTTGTAAGGCTTGCCTTCGGCGATGCTGTCCTGGAACCAGTTCAACCTCGCGTGGTCCTTGTTTCCGAGTTTCTTGACCTGCTGGAAGATGTCCTTCTCTTTTGCCGACAACGGCTTCAACGTTCCATCGACGTCGTGAATGACACCAACCGTTGTTGAAAACCCGAGTTCGACTGCTCTGCGAGCCACGACCAACGCGTCGTCAGGATTCTTGATCCCGCCACCAATCACTGAATTGATGTTCACGTGAAAGTCGGCGAATTCAGACAGGAAACGAAGCTTCTTATCCAGCACGCGCAGGCTCTTGCGCGAGACCTCATCGGGTTCGACGTTGTCGATGCTGATCTGCAAATACTCGAGACCGGCCTTGTTGAGACGTTTAATGCGTTCGGGCGTGAAGTAGTAACCGTTGGAGATCAGGCCGGCGATCATGCCGCGCACGCGAATGTGATGGATGATCTGATCGAGCTCCGGGTGCATCATCGGCTCGCCACCGGAGATCGTGACGATCGAAGTTCCCAAATCGGCCAGCTTGTTCAGCCGGCTCTTAATAACTTCGAGATCGATCGGCTTCGACGTGCCATCGTATTCGTTGCAATAGCCACAGGCGAGATTGCAGCGACGCATCGGAATGAGGTGGGCCAGGACCGGGTGACGAGACGACAAGAGCGCCCGGCTGATAAAACCAGCCTCTCGGAGCTTCAGTTTTAGAAACTTGGACTTCCTCATTTTTGACGCGACGAAGAATATGCGACCACGACGGTCCAATGCAACCGCAGACAAAAAACGAGCCACAGATTACACAGATAAAATTCGGAGTATCTGCGTAATCTGTGGCTATATCTTTTCTAGCACACTCTTAACTCTTAACGATCTTTACGTTCGAACCGAGCTTGATATCAAAGTCGCTCGGACTGATCTTCTGGTTCTTCTCCAGACCCGTCAAACGCATCGTGGTTGAGTCGTCATTCTTCTCAACAATCTTGGTCTGAACCGGCATCCCGGCTGAATCGATCCATACCTCAGCATACTTGTAACCGGCATTGCCCTTCGGCACGAGCGTCAGATGGATGGTGCTGACTCCACCCCACAGCGTCTCTTCACGAACATCTTTCACCGGCTGAAAGCGCGCTTCAAGCTGCTGGCGCGACATATTCATCATGGCGAGCAGGCCGGAGGCGCTACCATCCTTGCCGCCGATCCTTCGCGCATCGCCTTTGTAAGCCGTCTCCAAAGCGGGACGGTAGATCGTGTATTGGTTGTTGTTTACCGCCAACACTTCTCGTCGCGGATGACTCCAGTCGATCCTCACTGACGCTTGTCTGCCCGCACTAGGCAGATAAATCACCACACCCTGGTATTTGTCTTCAGAACCGATCTGCGAATTGTACTTGACCATGCTGATGCCGGCGCGCAACGACTTCAAAGTCTGTCGGTTCTTCTCCATCCGGCTCAAAACAGAACTCACAAGGCCTGCTCCCTGACCATTCGTCGTGGTCGGGTACACTATGACGAGTGCGGATAAGATGACTAACATCAGGCCCGAAGAAATCAATCTCTTCATAAATGCTCCTTAACTCAGTTCTCCTTTCGCGGCGGTTCGCAAAAAACCTCGCAATTATAGGGAAAGACTATCGTATGTCAACCTCGAAGCTGCGTGTTCGTCCCCCGGCATCGGGTATTCGGCGCACCTCCAGCACTTCAAAATTGGTGCGTCCGGTCATCGCCTTTACACGCTGTTCGATTTTACTCCTATCTCCTTCACTGCCAACTACTTCCGAGTCAATTACCACGGTTTTGACAACTGGGCTTTGATGCACCGTTCCCTGGGCCCGTTCGCCACTCGAAAACCAGCTTTTTGGTGTCAAAAATATAAAGATCAGAATGACCACACACAGGAGATCCCATTGCCAGGTGTTGCGCGCGTAATTCCAGAAGAAGATCTTCTTAAGTGTGGTAAACAGGCCTCGCACAATCTCAAGCTTGCAAGTTAACAGCCACAAGAATCGTGGCTGGTGGGTCGGATTGATTCTATCGTTCCCGTTACAGTCCTGTAAAGAAATCAATCCTGCCTTAGAGCCGGACGGTGGGGGTTTGGTCGACAATGTGCCCGTCGCGCATCTGTACGATCCGCTTACACATTGCCGCAGCCTCCGGGTTGTGG
>DASVGE010000361.1:0-10684 GCA_036379695.1 Pyrinomonadaceae bacterium
GTGGCCGGGGCGATCAAATTTTTCTCGTCGTCGCCGGCGATAAATTCAGTCGCCATTCTTCCCTTTGTAAACGACAGTAAAGATCCGGACGCGGAGTATCTGTCTGACGGCATCACCGAGAGCATCATCAACAGCCTCTCGCAATTGCCTAATCTGAGAGTCATGTCGCGCAACGCGGCGTTTCGTTTCAAGGGATCGAATCTCGATCCGCTCGAAGCAGGCCGCAATCTGAACGTCGGCGCGGTCCTGATCGGACGCCTCGTCAAGCGTGACGATCGTTTTGTGATCAAAACAGAACTGATCAAAGTCGCGGACGGCTCGCAGCTTTGGGGAGCTGAATACAACAGCAGCCTGGCTGATATCTTTTCGGTCCAGGACGAGGTGTCGAAAAAGATTTCGCAGAGTTTACGGCTGCGGCTATCAGGCGAAGATGAAGAGAAGCTCGCCAAGCGTTACACCAAAGACGCCGAGGCTTACGAGCTCTATCTCAAAGGAAGATACTACTGGAGCCGCCGCAACGAAGAAGGCTTTCGCAAGGGCATAGAATACTTCAAGCGCGCCGAAGAAAAGGACCCGACTTTCGCGCTCGCTTTCTCCGGGCTTGCCGATTCACACGCGCTGCTTACCGATATCGGCGTGGTGCGGCCGGTTGACGAAATGCCGAAAGCAAAGGCGGCAGCGGAGAAGGCGGTCGATGCCGATCCGACGCTCGCGGAGGCTTACACGTCGCGCGCGTTTGTCAGGCTGGCGTACGACTGGGACTGGCTCGGAGCGCAGAACGATTTTCAGCAGGCGCTCAAGTTGAATCCGAAGTATCCGACGGCGCATCAGTGGTACGCGTCATACCTGATGCAGATGGGCAAGTTCAGCCAGGCGAAGGCGGAGATTGAAGAGGCTCATAAACTCGATCCGCTCTCGCCAATCATCAGCGCGAACAATGGTCTCTACTCGTATTACGAACACAACTACGACGATGCGATCGCGAGATACAGGGTGACGCTTCAAAGCGACTCGGATTTCTGGGTGGCGCGTCACTACCTCGCGCTGGCTTACGTGCAAAAAGGAATGCACCAGGAAGCGATCGCCGAGTTACGCAGGCTGATAAAGGCGCCGGAGAGTGGTCCAATACCCGACAACGTGGTTGAGGCTGAATCGGAAGCATCCGCGTCGCTCGGGTTTGCCTACGGGATGGCAGGTGAACAAGCCGAAGCACGCGCGATCATCGACCAGCTCGATGCGCTTTCGAAGCGACGCTACGTCTCGCCGCTCTACTTCGCCATCGTCTATGCCGGCCTGAAAGATAACGACAAAGCGATCGACTACCTGAACAAGGCCTACGAAGCCCGCCACCCCGGCTTAGTGCTGATCCGGATCGAGCCGATGTTTGATGGACTCCGATCGGATGAGCGCTTCAATCAACTCATCAAGCGCTTCGAACCGATACCGTAACACGGATAAACACGGATTTAATCCGGATTCGATCCGTGTAAATCTGTGGCTAATAATTGAGCCAACTCGTCCGGTAACGGAGATTCAAAGCTAACCAATTCTTTTGTCTTGGGGTGAGTGAAGGCGAGCTTCTCTGCGTGCAGGAAGTGGCGTTTGAGGTTGCGAATGCGTGCCCGCAGTTGTGGATCCTGGATTGTGTTGTCGCGCCCGCCTCCGTAAAGCTCGTCACCAACGACAGGATGCTTCAGCCACGCGAGATGAACACGGATCTGATGTGTCCTGCCGGTCTTGAGCTCAACATCGAGCAACGTGAACCGATCAAAAGCGCGCCGTACGCGATAGAGTGTCAAAGCATTGCGCCCGCCGCGCACGATCGCCATGCGCGTCCGGTTCGACGGATCGCGCGCCAGCGGCTGATCGATCTTCCCCGAACCAACCACGCGCCCATGCACCAACGCGAGGTACGACTTGAATACCGTTCGATCGCGAAACTGATCGGAAAGGTTTTCGAGCGCGCTTTCAGTCTTCGCGACCACCAGCAAGCCTGACGTGTCTCGATCGAGCCGGTGAACGATACCGGGCCGCACGTTCGCGCCGGGTAGTTGTTGAAAGTGATAGGCAAGGGCGTTGGCCAGGGTTCCTGAAGGCGTGCCTGCCGCGGGATGGACCACCAGCCCGGCCGGTTTGTTTACCACCACCAGCGTCTCATCTTCGTAAACGATCTCAATCGGGATGTTCTCAGGCGCAAAGACGTCCGCCGGCGGAGCGACCAGCTCCACTTCGATCTCGTCATTCTCTCGTAGTTTGTAAGACGGTTTGGACGGTTTGCTGTTTACGAGGACGTCTTCGCTTTCAATGAGTCGTTGCAGGCGTGCGCGGCTCCAGCCCTCGATCTGTGAGGCGAGATATGTGTCGAGACGAACTCCAGCTTGATCTGCATTAATCCGCGAAAATCTGTGGCTAAAACTACTATCCATTCTGGCGTTCGAAATCTTTCATGAACGACACCAGCGCCTCACATCCCGCGCGCGGGAACGCGTTGTAGATCGACGCGCGAATGCCGCCAACTGAGCGATGCCCTTTTAACCCATCCAACCCTTGCGCCGTCGCCTCAGCGACAAACTTCTTTTCGAGCTCTTCAGCCGGCAAACGAAACGTGACGTTCATCGTCGAACGACAATCCGCATCGGCATGACCACGATAAAAGTCAGTCGCGTCGATCGCGTCATAGATCAGTTGCGCCTTCTGTTCATTCTCACTTTCCATCGCCGCCACGCCGCCTTTTTCCTGCAACCATTTGCAAACCAGGCTGAGGATGTAAATGCCCCACGTGTTCGGTGTGTTGTAGAGCGACTTGTTCTCGACGTGAATGCGATAGTCGAGCATCGTCGGCAGGTTTTCCGGAATGCGTTGCAAAAGATCTTCACGCAGGATGACGAGTGTCACGCCGCTCGGTCCCATGTTCTTCTGAGCGCCGGCATAGATAATGGCGTATTTACTAACGTCGATCGCGCGCGAAAGAATGTCTGACGAAGCATCCGCCACGAGCGGGACATCGCCCACGTCTGGCTCATGTTTCCACTGCACGCCTTCGATCGTTTCGTTGCTGGTCATGTGAACGTAAGCTGCGTGTGGATTCAAACTCATCTCATCACGCGACGGCACACGAGTAAAACCACCATCAGCCATCGTTGCCGCCACGTTTACGCCGCCGACTTTCTTTGCTTCCTTGAGCGCTTTCTTGCCCCAGCTTCCGGTGAGCACGTAATCAGCGCTGCCGTCGCCGGGCAAGAAATTCATCGGCACCATCGAAAACTGCAAGCTCGCGCCGCCCTGAAGAAAAAGGATGTGGTAGTTGCTCGGAATTCCCATCAGCTCGCGCAACCCCGATTCGGCTCGGCCAATGATTTCGTCAAACGTCCTGGAACGGTGACTGATCTCCATCACCGACATGCCCACGCCCGGCAGGCTGATCATGTCGCGCTGAGCTTCTTCCAAAACCGGCACCGGCAACACCGCCGGTCCCGCACTGAAGTTAAAAATTCGTTCCGTCATTGCTGTCTCCCTTATTTTTCAAAACGCGAACGCAAAGCTTTACCTGCTACTTTGGTGACGAACGAGCGCGGAAAGAAACGTTCCGCTGCGACTGTAAGCCAGTTGGTCCAACCCGAAATGACCATGGGCTTTTCGCGTGGTAACGCTCGCAATGCAGTTTCGACTACTTCTTCCGGCGTTTGGATCGTGCGCATCGGTGGGCGATCGATTCCGGAGGCGTCGAAGAAGTTTGTTTCCGTCACGCCGGGGCACAACGCCATCACGTGAACACCGTGCTGGCGATTCTCGTCCCAGAGTGCTTCTGAAAACGAGAGCACGAAGGCTTTTGTCGCTGCGTAAGTCGCCATGTAAGGCACGGCCTGAAACGCGGCGGTCGAGGCGACGTTGATGATCGTGCCGCGTTTGCGATCGCGCATGGGTTTGAGAAAACGGTGCGTGAGATCGACCACTGCCCTGATGTTGAGCTCGATCATGTCGAGTTCGTGATTGAGATCGAGTTTGGTGAAATCGCCCATCGAGCCGAAGCCGGCGTTGTTGATGAGCATGTCGATCTCGAGTTCGCGTTTTGTTGTTTCTTCAAAGAGCTGCGCGCCGGCGTCAGGGTGTCGCAGGTCGAGTGCGAGATACTGTGCGCGAATGCTGGTCAAACGTCCGAGCTCGTTGCAGAGCGCGATGAGTTTGTCTTCAGAGCGAGCGACGAGGAAAACGTTTCTGCCGCGAGCGGCGAGTTTTCTCGCGAAGGCCGCTCCGATGCCGGACGATGCGCCAGTGATGAGGGTCGTGTTCATTTACGATTCATTAGCCACGGATTTACACGGATTTCATACACGGATTCATTTATATCTGTGTGCGAAGTCCGTGTAAATCCGTGGCTAAATTTTCAAGTCAAGCAGATCCAATTCGATGATATCTGCACTGTTTGCTTGAAGTTTGTTGAGGGTTTCTTTTGTCGGCGCATTGTCCAGATTGATGCGGGCCACGGCCGCTGCCGCGCCTTCGAAAACTATGTTTTCCATTTCCTGAACGTTGATCTGTTCCGCTTTGATCGCATCGAGCACGCCGGCCAGTACTCCCGGTCGATCGAGATGGCGGACCACCAGTCGATGCGTCGCCGGAGTTTGGCGCGCCAGGTTCACCACGTTTGGTACTTTGCCTGTTTCCTTGAACTCCTTCACGATGCGCACTGTCTCGGCAGCAATCGCTTCCTGCGCTTGATCTGTTGAGGCGCCGACGTGATGTGTGCCGTACAGCCCTTCTTCCTTGACGATCTCATCCTGAAACTCAGCGGTGCTGCTGGTTGGCTCAACTGCATAAACGTCGAGTCCCGCACGAATACCACGAGTTCTCATCGCCGCCACGAGCGCCTGCTGATCGACAACTTCGCCGCGCGCGGTGTTGATGAAGTAAGCGCCTTCTCGCATCGCATTGAAAAACTCTGCGCCGACCAGGTTTTTCGTTTCCGGATTCAACGCCAGGTGAACACTCACAACATCCGCCGCGCTCGCGACCGCCGTGGGCGACTCCTTTAATTCAACGCCGAGCAGCGCTGCTCGTTCGGTAGTCAAGCTCCTGCTCCACGCCACCACCGGCATCCCAAACGCACGCGCGCGCGGAATCATCTCCTGACCAATCTTTCCCACGCCGATCAGCCCGAGCGTTCGACCATACAGTCCGCGCGCTTTCGAAAACTCTTTCTTGTTCCACTCACCACGACGCAACGCTACGACGTTGTCTGCGATGCGCCGGTCGAGCGCGAGGATCAGCGCAAACGCGAGTTCGGCAACCGCGATCGAATTTTTGCCGGGACAATTCGAAACGTAGATGCCGCGTTTAGAAGCGGCGGAAACGTCAATCGTGTTGTAGCCCGCGCCAGCGCGTACGACCAGCTTCACTGATCCGGCGTCGAGCATCGGCTCAGTTACCTTCGTCCCTCTCACGACCAGCACGTCGGGCGCTTCCTTCTTAATTGCGTCAACGAGCGCGTCGTCCCTCAGATCGGGCTGGTACGAGATCTCGCAGCCCAGCGCTTGCAAGCCATCACGGCCGGATTGTTCGAATTTGTCGGCGATTAAAACTCGCATAGTTTTTTCAAATCGTGTGTATCAACAAACCATCTCTCAGCTTCGGCTCGAACCAGGTCGACTTGGGCGGCATGATCTCATTCGCGTCCGATACCATCAATAATTCAGCAACCGTAGTTGGAAACAGGGAAAAAGCAACGGCTGCTTTGCCTTCGTCGACTAATCGTTCGAGTTCCTTCGTCCCGCGTAAGCCACCGATGAAATCGATTCGTTTGTCAGTCCTTACGTCTTTGATCCCGAGAATCGGATCGAGCAGCCGATCCTGGAGCACACTCACGTCGAGCATTGCCACATTACCCGTGGGCAACGTCGTCTCCGGCGAAAGCTGCAAGCCATACCACTGGCCGTCGAGATACATGCTCCAGTGACCACGTTTCGGAGGCTCAGGATTCGCACCTTCGGCGATCGTGAACTGGGTCCTGACCGCGTCGAGAAACTCTTCTTTCGAGAGTCCATTAAGATCGCGGACGGTGCGGTTGTAGGCAAGTATCTGCATCTGCGAATCGGGAAAGATAACCGTCAGGAAATAGTTGTAATCCTCCTCACCCGTATGCGCGAAGCTTTGCTGCTTCAACTCGGCGCGTGCGCGACTCGCGCTCGCCGCACGATGATGACCATCGGCAATGTAAAGCAGCGGCACCGATTCAAAACTCTTTACGAGCGTGTCAGTGTCGTCGAGACGCCAGATGGTGTGACGAACACCATCGGCAGCCGTCAGGTCGTACAACGGCTCGGCGCCGATCGCAGCCGTGACCCGTTCATCGATTTCAGTGCGTGCTCTATAAGTTAAAAAGACCGGTCCGGTTTGCGCGCGCAACATGAGCATGTGGCGCGTGCGATCGTCTTCCTTATCGCGTCGCGTTCGCTCGTGTTTACGAATCGTTCCGTTGTCGTATTCATCGACGGAGCAGCAGGCCACGATCCCGATCTGTTCGTGGTCGCCCATGATTAGTCGATATAAATACAGACTTGGCTCGGTCTCTTTTTCCAGCGGGCAATCGGCAATCAGCTTCTCAAAATTCTCGACTGCTTTTCGGTAAACGGTGTCGCTGTAGAGATCAATACCGGGCGGCAGGTCGATTTCAGGCCGCGACACGTGAAGAAAACTGAGTGGATTTCCGTCGGCGAGCGCACGCGCCTCCTCGGTGTTTACAACGTCGTAAGGAACGCTCGCTACGAATTGCGCGCGCTCGGCTCGCGGGCGCAAAGCGCGAAAGGGACGAATAACCGCCACAGATCCTCCTGAGCTTTACTACGTGATTGATAAAGGCTTTGGTGATTAAGACTAGCCTTTTAGATGTGAAAACTCAAACTCCGACCCCCATTCGTATGTCAGATAGTTGACTCATCAGAGCGCCTGTGTCATCGTGCCGACACAAAAAGAAGTCCCTTCACCCAAGAGATTTTTTTGATGTTCCCCCCTGGTAAAACCCGTGTTGAAGAACTAGCGTTGTTGAAACGCCAAACAGCCGAAATCCGCAGGCTGTGCAAAAAGCAGCGCCGGGATCTGGCGGAGCAGTTTAACAGGCTGCAGGCTACCCGATGTGGGCTCAAATACGTCGAGAAATCTCTGGAGGCGAGCCGAAATGAACTCTGGGAGAGTCGTTTGATGCTCGAGCTTCACAGCGGAGGCCGCCTTCAACAAACTCGCTCGCGCCGCGTTGGTTGAGCTAGAATCAGCCGCCGATCGTAATGTTCAAAAGCATCCAGAAAACGGGACGGATTCTATCGGGGTTCGCTCGCAAGCTTGCAACACAGCCTGGCGAAGCGTGGCTCTTGCTGCGGATGGCGTGGTGGGTCGCAGTTCTTTGCGTAACGGCTCGACTTTATTCGTTGGATCGTGCGCTACAGATCGTGGCTGGAAATAAAAACGGTAAGCAGCCTGCACTCGCAGCGACAAACGAGAAAGAACTCGCCCGCGCGATCGATCTACTACTATCTATCGACTTCCTGATCTTCACGCCGATCTGCTGGAAACGCGCAGCCGTGCTTCATCGCTATCTTTCGCACAACGGGATTCCGACGCGCATCATCTTCGGCGTGCGGAATGAAACGAGTGGCAAAGTCGAAGGCCACGCGTGGCTCGAACGTGACGGACAACCGATGCTCGAAAAGGATCCTCCCGACTACGTCGTCACGTACAGTTTCCCCTAAAAACTTTAGCCGCAGATTTTCGCGGATAAACGCGGATTTGATCTGCGTTTGATCAGCGAAGATCTGCGGCTAAAGTTCCAGAATGTTCTGTTGTTACGGCAGTGCTTCGACGTTGATAAAGAACTTAAAGCTTCCTGTTTGCTGAATGCCAAGCAGGAACCGCAAGTCGAGCGTTGCGCCATTAGCAAGTGGAGTCGCAAGGGTCACCGTGCCAGACGACAGCGAGGAGTTGAAACCACCGCCGTTTGGTTGTGACGGAGGCTGCTCGAGCGTTGTTCCCTGGACGGTCACGTTGCTGGTGCCACTGCCACAGGGCGGACGATCAACTGTGACCACCACTGCGGTAGAAGTTCGCGGTCGCAAATCGGCAATGCCGCTCGGCGCCGGGAACGTCGTCAAGTCAACTATGCGCCAACGCAAACGGGTTACGTTTCCGCCCGTGTTGTTGGTGACGCTTCTGCGAATATCCAGAGTACCGAAGGTCGAGTTATTAGCAGGATCCGAAGTGAAGTCGCGCACGCGATTCGGCGGCGACGCTGCGCCTACACAAATATCCAGTAGGTTTACGGCGAACGAAGCGTTCCGCTCGATTGGCGAACTCAGGTTCTCCGGTCCGGGTGCGCCGAGACGCTGGCCCGCACCTGCGGACGTACCATTGGTGTCTACAAACACGAAGTCCGCGGCGTTGTTGTTTGTATCCTTGAGGTTCCCACCGGTTGGGCAGGCGCCAAAAGTCGTAATCGAACCGCCCTTGCCACAGTTATCGCGATAGAAAGAGTAATCGATCGAGAAGGGGACCAGCGCGGGATAGCCCGTACCTTCTTTGTAAAGTGTATTCGCTTCGGAGGTTGAGCCAACGGCATCAATACGGTTGGCGAGCGAATAGCTTGCACCGCCGCTGTTGTTGTTAAAGAGGGCGATGCCGGCGTTGTCGGGGATATCGGTGGTGTAAGTAGCGTCGCCAGTCGCGGTGGTTCCATTACCCGCTGGGTAAGAAGCCAGACTGTAGCCAACGCTGTTCACGCAGAGGTAATGACCTCTGTTGGGGATTACCGTGCCGTTCGGGATAGAGCAGCGCGTCGTGCCATCGGAGGCCGCGACGCCGTAACCACTGCCAGAAGACGCTGCGACGGTATGATCAGCGCCACTGTTGTTTGCAATTTCTATAAACTCATCATTCGCGCCGTTTGGACCACGGACGCGGAACTCAGAGATGACTAATTGTGCTGCCGCAACCTGCGCTAGACCCAGCATAATGACTACCAAGCCAGCGGAAATTACGGAAACCCGAAATGACTTAGACATGCCTATATTCTCCTTTAAAGGTGGGCCCACGATGTTCAGTGTGGCGAGAAAAAGTAGCACGCCCCTTTGGGGCAGTCAACGAAATTTAACATTACTAAACTACCGTAGTTCGTATATATGCGTATTTCTCGTCCGAAATCTGCGATCCCAATCGACGAAGATTAGGTACATGGCGAGGTGGTGTGGAAAGAAGATGTTCATCAGAAACAGAGTCAAAATGTGAAAAACAATACCGAAACCCAGAATCCACCAGCGCACCCGGCGCCAGAAGACGGCGAGCGGGAATGCCAGTTCCCAGATCAGTACCAGCGCGACTGCGAATGGCAGCCAGCTCCGCACCTGTGGCAGCCAGAAGGCGAGGCGAAAGTGGGTGTCGTGCAGGTTGTCGAGCGAGTGGAAGATGGCCAGGGCCGGCAGGTTGTCAGGGCTGAGATACTTGAGTCCTGCGACGCGCAGCTTGATGAGCGCCGAACTGAAATAAGACCACGCTACCAGTAGCTGCATCAGCAGAATCGGATACGCGTACGCAAACGGCGGCCGCTCCTTTTTCGTTTTTCGGCTATCGAGTGAAAAAGCGTCGCCGCACGGTGTGAACGCCAGCACGGCGAGGCAGTAAACGGCGAGCATCTCATCGTGATTGAAGTGGCCGAAGCTGCGCAACAGTCCCTGGTAAAAGAGCACCAGTAACAGGGAAGTCTTCGTCGAAACTACCGTCAGAAATCCCGCCGTACTCAATAACAGCGACAGCACCATCACCGTCTTCAATAGCACCATCGCCGAAGGTGTTTGCAGTTGCTCGTAAAAGCTCCACGGCAAAAACTGCATTGCGCCGGTGGGTCGCAGGATTGTCGCCGGCAGTGAACCGAGGGCGGAGAACGACGTGAAGAGAACTGAAACCAGAAACGTGCCGTGTACTACCGTGCGCACGACACCGAGAGCGAAGGCGCTTGAGGGAACGACGCGATTTACAATTCCTTGCGCCACGATTCTATGAACTTGTCGTAGTCGGCATAACGACCACTCTCCCAGCGATACATGTCGAGTCGAATTGCTTTCAGACGCTGTGGGGAGGAATCAGGCTGTTGGTTGTTGTAGAGATCGCCCCAGGCCTGGAGCAAGTCGGGCAAGCGCGCGCCGGGCGGAAGATTTTCAACACCACCGAAGCGGCGAATCAGTTCTTCGTTCTGCGGGTGAATCGACGCGAGCTTGAAGCTGCGGTTGTCGATAGTGGCGTTGACCATGGTCCAGGTGCGGCTGTAAAGCGCGTTGGTAAGTTTGATCGGCCGGATGTCGATGGTTTCGCCGGAGACGGTTTCGCCGCGCAGGATGCAGTAACTGCGGCCGCGTTCGAGATCGCCGCCGGCCATCATTACGTTCCAGGCGGCGAACGGGTAGAGGTTACGCACAAAGAGAAACGCCCAGACGAGTGGCACGAACAAAGCCACGGTAAGAACGGCGTATTTAATGATCAGGCGCCGCTCGTTGCGTTCACGCTGCGCCCACCAGTTTGTAGCTTTGGAAGTTATCGACAATTCTTTGCACGCTGACGGTGGCGTGGTCCGGTGCGACTTCGTAGCTGGAAGTGATATCGGCAACAATCTCGTTCATCGACTTGCCTTTTTCCAGACCTTTCCAAACGA
>DASVGE010000362.1:0-24709 GCA_036379695.1 Pyrinomonadaceae bacterium
GGTTTGATTTTTTCAGAATGGGCTATGCCCCTGGTTCGGGCTCTGCCCAAGGCTAAGGCCAAAGGCCGAACCAGGGGCCCAGCCCAAGCGTCAATAAAACTCTCACGGCGAGGCAGAGCCTCGCCTCACATCCGGCGGCAAAGCCGAATCAATACGTCCCGTTTGATTTTTTCAGAATGGGCTATGCCCAAGCGTCAGTAAAACTCTCACGGCGAGGCAGAGCCTCGCCTCACATCCGGCGGCAAAGCCGAAACCATACGCGCTCGAGCGATTTTTCAGGCAAAGCCAAGCAAAGGCAGGCAAAGCAAATTGACGAGACGTACTAATCCTGGCGGAAGCTTTGTTCGAAGGCGGCGATGTCGCGTTGCACACGTTTCTGGACGGCGGCGAGGACCAATTGCAGTCTCTTCAGACGATCCAGCATCTCTGTCGCCGAAGAGTTGTCGTGGATGTTTACATGCCGGTCCAGCTTTTCCATGCGGCCGGTACGCATCTGCTCGTAGATCGCGGTGGTCTCTGGTTCCGGTTTTACCGCCAACTCCTCCGCGAGCGCTGTCACACAACGCTCATACAGACGAAGCGCACCGGTGCGATCTCCCGACGAATACTTCATCAGCATCAATTGCCGGTACGTGCGTTCGGAGGCACGGTCGTAGCGAAGAATCTCCGAACCGTAGTTGATGCCGGTTTCATACTCCTGCTGCTCCATCGAGTAGTTCATCAGTTTATCGAGCATCGTGAGGTACATATTCTGGAAACGTTCGCGCTCGAACAGGCACCAGTCGCTGTACCAACCATCGAGCAGATCGCCATGGTAAAGTTCAACCGCACTTTTGAGCGCCTCAACTCCAGCTCGATCCAGTTGTTTACTCGGAATTCCCTGCGTTTCCGCGAAAGCACGTTCAAACGCGTTCACATCAACCCAGCAATCGCCGTCTAAGTTCAGTTGAACCCAGTCGTGCTCAGTCGAAAGAAACTGCGTGCCCGCCGGATGCGTGGCTTTCAAAGCCGCATGAAGATGCCATAAAGCCTGTCTTAAATATTTTCGCGACTTTTCTGTCGAGGTTTCACCCCACAACAAACTCGCCAGCGTTTCACGTGCGTGAGGTCGGTTTGAATGGACCAGCAGGTAACACAGCAACTCCTGCTCTTTTCGGCCTTCGAGGTCTATCGCCGCGCCGCTGCCATCTTGAATGCTGAGCTTGCCGAACAATTGAAATCTTAGGGTTAACATAAAGCGCCCAGTTTTTTGTCGGCCCTAAATTCTAGCTTGCGCGATTCGAAATAATAATGAGCAGGCGGGAGTGAGATCCCCGGGGGATTAGGGAGCTAAACTCTCGTTAAGAGTGATACGACCCTTGATACGGTGAGCGCATCGTATACTCCGTTTAGCATGAGTCTGTCAAGATGAATTTCTGTGTCGTGGTCCATAGTCCGCAAGATCAACTACTCATGGCGATGCAGTAAGTGAGTCGCATCCAGGCGTCAACATTTTCCAGCAAGTTTTCGCCAGTCAACGGGCAAATATTATCGCACTCGATCGTATCGTCGGGCCTGCAATACTTCTCGTTCCCGGGCGCCCAGTTAACGTCGATGTTAGCCATGTGTCCCGCTTCGTGAATATACGTGGTGGCCACTGTTCTGCCGCCCTGCAAAAAGAAGAACGGGCACAGCAGGATGCTGCTCAGGTTGTCTTCAGTGACGGCGACAAAATTATGGTCGCCATCGTTACATCGCTTTTCATCACACGTCGCCGCCACCACGTTTTGATTCATAACGAGGCTTTCGAGTTTCGACTTGATCCGGAGGACATGACTATCAAGCACTTCGAAGGACACAGGTTGTCCGAAGGTCTTTTGTGCCTTGCGCAAGTGGTATGGATCGCGCCGTCCCAGGTTGTTGTACGCCTTGGATACGATGCTCCTGGCAGCCTGCAATCCGAACATGGCTCTGCCTATTTCCCGCTCCGTCATGGTTTTCGTTTGCGGCTTCGAAGGATCCGGTTGATTCGAGCACTGGTGTTCCCGGTGATATTCATACTGGCGCTTCTCAGCCTCGGTCATTTCCTTCTCTTCGTCAGCCGGCTGATTGGCGCGCGAACGCGTCGCCAACGCTCGCCAAACAGGGTTGGACCCGCTAACGTTCTTGCTTACAGGTGCAGCATTGGAAACGCATTTTGATGACTTGCGATCTGAGCTGTACGCGCACGGCATAACATTGGTCCTCCTGAACGAAGACTATTTCTATCCGAAGACACCAAACCAGTCAATAAAGTTAAAGATCTGGTAGTGCCCTGGTCACTTTTTTATCCACAGATTACACAGATTAATAAATAAAATCTGTGCAATCTGCGGATAAGAACCTCAAATTAGGTCACCACCAAAGATCTGCTCAAGCGCAATCATTGAAGCTCTATTGCGGCGAGGCGATCGTTATGAGCGGAGATTTATCTGCAATCCATTGCACAATGCGCCCATGTGAACCGGCGGCCGCCAATATCTGGCCGCTGGGATGGAATCTCATAGCGAAAAAGCTGTGGTCATCATCTGTCAATGCGGCACGCTCTTGTCCAGTCTCCGGATCCCAGAGGCGCAAAGTGTTATCTGTACTTGACGAGGCAATAATTTTCCCGGAAGGGGAAAACATGACTGCAGTCACTAACTCTGTGTGGCCCCGCATCGTATGCCGAGCCGTACCCGACGCGAAATCCCAAAGAATCATCTCACCGTCCCAACTTCCTGTGACCACATATTTACCATCCGGTGAGAAAGGAGCACTGGTGGGCCATGAACTATGCCCCTCGAGGATCTTTATCGGCTCAGGAGCACCGGCACGCCAGAGGAAAACAGATCTTGGTGAATCTCTATTCGCCGGATCGCCACCGCCGGTAACGAAGTGTGTGCTATCTGGGGACCAGGCCAGAAAGGAAGGGCATCCTGTTTGTTTAAGACCAGGTAAAGACTTGAAGTTTGGTGCATCCCAGAGGTAGATATTGCCGTCGCAGTTCGTTGCTCCCAATTTACTCCCATCAGGTGCAAATGTTACTGCTGTCATTAGACGCCCCGTTTGTAAAAGCACCTGAGGTTCGGACGTCGACGCTGGTTGCCAGATTCGCAACGTACCATCCCATCCTACCGACGCAAGCAGACGGTTGGCGGGATCGAACGAAAGGTCCACCACGCGATCGTCATGAGCCGCCAACTCCACTGACAGTCCGGATTCCAGGGTCCATAAGCGAAGCCTGCCTTCACCATCGCCGGAGGCAATCATCTTTCCGTCAGGAGAGTATGCTAAAGCCCATATCGGCAAGCGATGGTCTCTGGAGTAAGCCAGGAAGCTGGCCGTCTGAACATCCCAGATGCGGATTGTTTCTTCCTCGCCAACAGAGACGAGCGAATCACCCGAGGGGGTGAAAACCAATGACTCGATGCGCCGCGGATGGCCTTTAAGTAAACCGCACCTCGTACCCGTTGAGACATTCCAGAGCGCGATGGTTTTACCGCTCGCTGGGTCCAGCGGTTTCCCTAATCCAACTGCAAGAAGTTTTCCATCAGGTGTAAATGCGAGCGAATGCGCACCGTCATTCTGATGTAGACGAACAGGTTCTTTCTTTTTGTTCATGTCCCAGAGGATAACAACCCCGTCAGCTCCGCCCGTGGCGAGCAGGTTCGACTGCGGCGACCAGGCGGCTGATAGGACTGTATCTTCGTGTTCGCCTACAACCTCGATCATTTTTCGCGTGGCTACATCCCACAGCGAAACTTTTTTACTCATTCCTCCTGCCACGAGGAACTTGCCGTCAGGCGAGAACGTGATTGCGTCCATTGATGCCTGCTCATGGTAGACCAGTATCGTGCCCGCACTCTCCCAGGTCGTCGTGTTAAAGAGATTGATTCCGGCGCCGCCTGAGACAGCGAGGACGCTTCCATCCGTTGAATAAGCGAGCGCATTAACCGAACCAATCTCAATTGAGCGTATCTCAGTTCCAGACTCTGCGTTCCAAATCTTTAACATTCCGTCTTCACTGCCCGACGCGAGCACCGGCGCAGTGGGTGAAAATTTTACCGCCGTAATTGAATCCGCGTGACCCTTCAGAACATACCTCATGTCTCCCCGCTGTAAGGACCAGACGTACACGTAAGATGATGGGTCATCATCACGATTCTTCGGTGTCCAAAGCCTGCCGCCTCCCGCGACGAGCGACCCGTCGGCTGAAACCGAGACGCTTTGAAAGGCAACGTCTTTGGCGAAGAGATGTGATTTCTCTGCTTTCGTGCGCCGCAAGAGGTAGGACCAATCAAAATCTCTTAAGTCCTCCTGTCCTTCATGAGGTTGCTGTGCCTCGAGTAGTTGTCGTGCGAGAGGAACCGAGCCTTCATTCAAAGCACGTTGTGCGAGGTTCATGCTCGCCACGTAGAACTGCCTCCGGGTTCGTTCACTCTCGGCCAGAGTTCGCTTTCGTTCTGCCTCGGCGGCAAAGTAGAAATATATTGTCCCTACCAACAAGGCGAGCAGGACAAGTGAAACAACGATGAAAATGCGTGTTCGCTTGCGTGCCTGCTGCCGTTGCTCGCGAAACCATATAGGACGAATTTCGCTTGGTGGCCTGCCGTACAAGTCTGCCGCGAGTCGCGTTCTCTCATCGTCAAAATCGCGGACTGCTTGCCATTTCTGCCCGGCGCGTTTATGGACTCCTCGAAAGTCATAGGCGATTCGCTTGTGCAAACCTTCTTCCAGAATAGCTTGCGGGTAAACCTCATCAAGCTTGTTGGGATCCTCTCCTTCTGTGAATGCGACTCTGATGGCGTTTGGACCTCTGTTTTTAAGGAACCAGCGAATCTCTTGATCGACCCATTTTGACTTCCGCGCATTGGTTGAGCACAGGACCAGTAGTTCTTTTGATTTAGCTAAATAGGTCTCGATGGTTGGTCCTACCTCGCTGCCTGCACTGCTCTGTGAGACTGTATGGAAGTCGGAACCATCCACACAGATCCGCAGCGGAGTCAGCGAGAGGTTTTCTGGAGTCGGCAAGTTATGGAACGTCTCGAGAAAGCTTTCGAGTTTGCGGGCCAGCGAATAATCAGGGTTAGTCGCGTAGCTAATGAATAGTTCAAATGTATAGTCGTTACTATCAGCCATAGACGATTGTTTACAGACTCGGTATTAGCGGGCGGGCAGCCGGTATTCAGGCAAACAAATGATCATCACTGGTCCAGCCAGGCTCACAAAGTGGCAGCGAAAGAGTTGCTGAAGGTTTTGACGCAGGAGAATGTGTTGACGAGAAACTATAAGTTCACTCCTATTGAGAAGAGCGCGGCTGCATGTACCACTCGGTAAATCGTGAGCAGCGTCCACTCTCGTCAAAGTGCATGACGAAAATGTTAGCGAACTGCCGTTCGATTTTGCCGTCGGGGTAGAAGTAGCGGGTTCGCCCCTCTGCCACAGCGACGTTGCCTTCGATCGCGACCGGCACATAGTGCGCTTCCCACGAACCTGCTGGGTCGGGATCTCTGAGCCAATCCGTCACAATCGCCTCGCGTCCGCGTGCAGCCTTCTGTTCATCGAACGGACTATAGTAATAGAGCGCATCCTCAGTGAAGAGATCTCGAATTTTCTCCGGCGCATACTTTTGCCAGGCTTCGACATATTTGTCGAGCCATACTTGCAGGGACTCACGATTCATTTGTCACACCTCTGGTAGAAACGTCGATAATGCTGGCGGTAGCATGTAGCAACCGAAGCGGCAAAGCAACGTTTTAGTTTCCATTTGTGCCTATGTGCATTATTGTGGCTCCCGCATGTCGTCCACGGCACTGTTTTCGCTCCTGTACAACGGTCCGTTATTCATCCTGGGCATCTTCTGGATATTCTTTCGCACACGGGAATACAGAAGATTGCGGATACCAGGAGTGCTGTTAGACCTTGCCGTAATCTCAATTGCGATCGCGCGTTTTTTTGGTTCATCAATCCCGCCCTCGGGTCACGCCTTATTGCTTACACACACCCTCATCACCGTCAGCAACCGGTATTTCCGATTAGCGGCTCTGGCCATGTTGATAGCGACCGCAGGCTTGAAAATAAGCTGGCACGATTACACATCCCTGGGATACGGAATCGTGCTGGGCATTACAAGCGGATTGGCCTGGCTCTGGTCCCGAAGAGACTCTGCTGAGATTTTGCAGTCTCGACAAGGATAGGAAAAATTTTCTTCTTAATGGTAATACGCCGATTTTTTTTCATCTTCACCTGGTAACGGGACTATACCTTCGCCGCCACGTCAGCGTTGATTTTTGCGCCAGCCGTGGGGCGACAGGAGCCCTTATGGCGCCGCTTTCGATTGGGACTTCGATCAAGCTGGACTCTGGGGAGAAGGTCGCAGCGGCAGTCGTCGGGTCAGTCAAAGAGCGGCGCAATTTTTCTCCTTGAGAAGCGCCCCGAGGTAACGACTCTGAGGAACCGTTGGATAACCGGGCTTGTCCGTAGTGCCCTAGTTTCACTTTTTTATCCACAGATTACACAGATTAATTAATAAAATCTGTGCAATCTGCGGATAAGAACCTCAAATTATCACACCGCCAACTTCCATCTTTGTAGGTTCAAACCCAATCTAGACTTATTTCGCTCTCTCCTGGTTGGTACGTGTGTCCCGAGAATTAACCCCGCCGGATGATCGTTCTATTCAAAAAAGTGTAGGGCAGATAAACTGTGGGGCTGACTCTGTCCGGCCACAAAGGAGAAGCGCACCGTGCACGTAAGAGCATTAAGAACTCCCGAGGAGTTTGAGCGGTATGTGGATTTCGCCCAGGAGGTCTATCGCGACAATCAATACTGGGTGCAACCTGATAAACACCATCTCACGCACCTGCTCGCAGGTGAGGCTGGATTTGGTCGGGGTTGTAAAATCCAGCCGTTTTGGGTCGAGCAGGGCGATCAGATACTCGCGACAGTCACTGCGATTAACGACGAGTCATACGATCGCCATTGGGACGAACGGATGGGCCATCTCCTGTTCTTTGAGGCACTCCCCGATCAGGATCTTGCGGTGAATTCACTGCTCAACGGCGCGTGCGAATGGTTTCAGGATTTGGGATGCAGTGCGGCACGACTGTCGATGTTGCCCGGCATGCAGTTGCCTCTGACAATCGACGCTTATGAAGCCGTACCGACAGTCTTTCATACTTACAATCCTTCTTACTATCACAGCTACATCAAGAACAGTCGCTTCATAACTGAAGTCGGAGCGGTCCAATACCAGATTCAGTTCACACCGGAGCTGGCAGCGCGGTACCGCGAAATGGTCCGGCAGGCGGCCGACAATGGTGTGTCACTACGAACGTGGGATTTCGATCAGCTTGAAAAGGAAACGGAGATTTTCACTGATCTTGGTAATGAAACCTTTTCGGCGCATTTCGGATTCATGCCGTTACCTGATGCGGTTTACCGTGGATTGACACTGGATCTGAAAGACTTCCTGCTTAGTGATTTCACCGTGTTCGCGGAAGTCGATGGACAGCCTGTGGGTTTTGTTTACTCGATGCCCGACTTGAATCAAGCCCTGCATCCGATGAGAGGGAAAGCGATCGAGGAAAACTTCGAGGAGTTTCAAGGCTACATGAAAGCAATCGACCACGGCGTGCTCCTCGTTATTGGCGTTAAGCGAGAGCATCGTGGGCGTGGTATCAATTTGGCGTTGGCGGCAAAGAGTTACCTGGCGATGATCGATCGTGGTTATAAGACCGGAAGCTATACTGTTGTTATGGACGACAACTGGCCTTCTCGACTCACGGCGGAGAAGTTAGGCGGCCGAGTCACGAGAAACTTCAATATCTATCGAAAAGAGCTGGTTTCATAACGTTCACTAACTACTCTTCGTAACAACACGACCAGCAGGAGAATGGGCGCAAAGATCATGAACTCGGTCAGGGTGATCTTTAGTACGCCCGCACTAACCTCCCAGATGGATGTATTACTCCAGGTGTAGTCAATCGGGTTGGTAATCTCGAGCTTGTACCGGTGATCCGTAAAGGGCCACCACAGGGCCACGCCGCGCGACTCAGTAATCAGGTAATCGAGCAGCGTGTGTGATGCGGCAGCGGCGCCGTAAAGGATAAAGCTTCGCACCTTCCAGTCTCTTAAGATGACGATTGTTATCAGGCCGAGTAAGCAGGCAAACGCGATTGAATGCGTAAAGCCATGATGCCATCCACCACCTGAGATTCGCATCACATTCAAAGCGTAATCAAAGTCAGGACAGACACCAAGAAACGCACCTATCAGGATCGGCTTCCATGCATTCGATTCAGCTCCCGGGCGCAGTGCAGCCGCGGTGCTCGCGCCAACCAGAGCATGTGCAAGTGGAAGAGGCATGTTATTTAGAATCAGTAGTCAAACCTGGACCGGGTCAGTACCGTAACGCGGTAGGGTCGGGTTAGCCTGTCGCTTTAAGAATCCTAATAGTATCGTAGATACAATGTTACGTGGCTTCGCGATCGTAGTGCTATTTTCGATCAGCCTGTTGCTCAACCCGATTGCGGGTCGCACACAGGTTAATCGACGCCTGGCGATTGACTATCTCAAGCTCGGCACGACTGAGCTGGAAGCGGGCAACCTGGAAACCGCGCTGGCCCATTTCCAGCGCGCCATCGAACTCGATCGCAACTACAGCGCTGCCTATTTCAGTCGCGGTCTGGTACGAAAGCGCCAGGGTGATTATGACGGCGCGATTAGCGATTTCACACGCTCGATCCAGTTGAATCCGATCGCCGAAGCCTACCTCAATCGCGGCGCTACACTAAAAGACAAAGGTGATCCGGATGGAGCCATGCTCGATTACAACAAAGCAATCGAGTTGAAGCCCGACTACGCCGACGCCTTCTTCAACCGCGGAATCGCGAAAGATGACAAAAGAGACCTGGATGGCGCGATCAGTGATTTCACTCGAGCCATCGAACTCACTCCCGTAAACGCTCGAGCCTTTGTCGGTCGCGGTTTAGCACGCATGCGGAAAGGCGATGTTGATGGCGCGCTGACCGACTATTCCAAAGGCATCGAACTCAACCCGCGCGGTTTTCTCGGATTTTACAATCGGGCTTTCGCTCGCAAGCAGAAAGGCGATCTCGACGGCGCGATCGCTGACCTCACCAACGCTCTCGAGATCAACTCCGCCGACGTCGATGCTGGTTATGAACGAGGTATCTTGCGTGGTGCTAAAGGAGATCTGGATGGCGCCCTGGCAGACTTCGCCAAAGTGATCGAACTCGATCCACGTCACGCCAAGGCCCACGCAAATCGCGGCATGATTCTGTTGCTACGCAGACAGGACACCGAAGCGCAAAAGGAGTTAGATACAGCGCTTCAGTTAGACAGCAGTTTAAGATCTGCTTTGCAAAAGTCGGTCAATCAAATTATGAAAAACCGCCAGCCGCCGCGGTGATCGAATCTAACGCCGCTTCTTCGAGGCTTTAGGACGTGGCTTTGTGAACTTTACTTCGGAGAGCGGTATTTCTGGGAAAACACTGCACGAACGGTTTTCCGGAGTGGTCGAGGAGTAGGTCTGCGATTGCTTCGGAGATGGGGAGGCCGGGAGACTGTTCGAGCCAGAAGAATTCGCCACACGGATTGAGCTCGATAAAGACGTGCCGTTCGTCGGGTGTGAGGATGATGTCGATGGCGCCGTAATTCAAGGAGAAATAATCCATCAGGCGCAGGATCTTTTTCTCAACCTCGAGAGGGAGTTGGTAGGGCCGCCATTCCTGAAGCATCCGCACACCATCGCGGCGCCAGTCGTGAGCGGCGCGCGCGGAGACTTGTGAGTCAATGCAGGCCGACATAACGCGGTGGCCCACAACCGTGACACGAATCTCAAGCGACTTACGGAGCAACTCCTGAAACGTTGCGGGGCAGAGGCTCAGGCCGGAAAGGTCCGCGAGGTCTTCGGGCTGCACGGAGTTGGTAAAGACGACGAGTTCTTTTCCTGCTTCGTAGATTGCAAAAGAAGAGAGCATCTTCGTCACCATTCCGCCTTCGCAACTCTTTGCGAAAGCGCGGACGGCGCTGGGATCGTTTGTCGTGAGGGTACGCGGTGTGTTCAGTCCGAGTTCGCGGGCCACTTGTAGTTGAAGCTGCTTGTTCTCTGCGTGACGGATGTGATGCACGTGGTCCATACGAAAGGCTTTGAGGCTGGCGAGCATGCCGTGAGCTGCGGCGCTCGCTTCGCCGAGTGACGCGTGGCGCAGTTGTCGGTCGAGGCCCGACGGAAGATTCGCGCCGAAGTTGAGGCGGCGGTGCCAGACGGCTGTGACCTCACGCAGATCGAATTCACCTTCTTCATTCGTAAGTGTGAGACGCTCGTCTCCCGACCTGCCGTAGTAAGCCGTCAGACGCACATCGGTTGGATAACGATCGGTGTCAAAGCGGATCGTGTGGCCACCCTTGCGGGCGATGGTGTCAACGACTCGCTCGATGCTGTCGTTATCGTTGCTGTGTGTGACGATGAGAATGGACATATAGACTTTATGTTTCGAGTAGCGCTTTGGCGATGGCTTCCGAGATAGGAAGACCAAGGTCACGTTCGAGCATGCCCCATTCGCCGCCTGGATTGACTTCGAGAAAGACGTGTTCGCCCGAAGGAGTGCAGATCAGATCAACGGCGCCGAAGACGAGGCCGAGTTCCGACATCAATGCTTGCAGTCCACTTACGACTTCCGCAGGCAGTTGGGCCGTCTGCCAGTGACACTCTTCGGGTGCGGCGCGCCGCCAATCCGTATGCCCGCGCGACGTGCCGCTCGCGTCGAGCGCACCTGCAAAGACTTCACCTGCCACATAAGCGACGCGCAGTTCGTACGCTTTCGAAATCAACTCCTGAAAGACCATCGGACTATGACGAAGTGCTTCGGCGCCGGCCAGGTCTTCTTCGCGGACGCGGTTCGTGTAGACGAAGGGCGTATCAGTATCCATGCTGACGGCGAGCGGGCGCAGGAGCTTTGCTACCGTTTGGCCGTTAGTCTCCGCGAAGAACTGTCGCGCTGCGACCGGGTCATTGGTAACGAGAGTGCGTGGAACGCGCAGGCCATTGCGCGCGGCGAGGCGGAGTTGTCGCTGCTTGTTTTCCGCGTCGCGTTGTCGCGCAAGATCGTTGACCCAGCGTGCGTCGTGAAGAGCGTCGAGAAAACCTTCAAGTGCGGCGACTGACTCTTCGACGCACATTAGCCTATAGCGTTCGTCAAGATCGTTGGCCATGCGCGGCGACCAGAGTTTGCGCGCCCAGACGGCGCGCACCTCCGCGGCAGAAACCTGCTCGCCCGTTTCGGTAAAGAGTTGTGCGGCGCGTCCATCGCCCGCGTGGGCCGACAGCTTAACGGATGACGGAAGGAGATCGGTGTTGAAGCGAATGGGGCGCACATCTCGGCGTGCAAGAGCCTGTGAAACGAGATCGATGGTGTAGAAGTCGCCGCTGTGTGTCAGCAGTAGAACGGCGTCGCGCGGTGCTGTTGCAGGCATGCGTCGGAGGTGAGTGCGGCCCGCGTTTGACTGGCACTTCGAACGAGGGCCGCTGCCCTGTTATTACTGCTTGTTATCTGACGTGTAGTGAAGTCGTTGATCGATCTCATCCCGGTCCGACGGATACTTGAGCGTCAGGAGCAAACTGCCTGAGGTGTCCTGGCCTTCGAGGAAACGCGCAAAGAACGGCAGGCTCTGCTCGGCCCCTTCGGGTGCACGTGATTCTGTCTTGTCTTTCATTAATGGATCTCCTTTAAGGTTGAACTGAGATGTTGCGAGTACTACGAGACCTCTGATGCGTCGAAAACGCTTTGAGATACTTGAGAGTTCCGATTAATTCTCCAAGCAGAACGCACGCACAAAATCATGAAGAGTCGTACCATATTTCGGAGAATCTACGGTTTGTTCGGGTTGGGCTTTAGTTCCCACAAGACGTTGACGATGACCCACCGGCCATTGAATTTCGCCACGTGCAAGTAGTCAATCCAATCTGAAGCGACAATCTTAACGCTTGCTGTGTTTTCGTATATGTCGAGAACTGTAACATCCTTCTGCTGTCGCTCTTTCGGTGTGTCTTTACCGCCACCCCGGCGAGTTCCCTGAACGAGAGTCATCGCACTCATCTGATCAAGCCGGCTTTGATTGTTTTGAGGGTTCGTACGAACAATTCTTTTTGCCAGTTCCGGATGTAGCGCGCGTTCCATGCGCTCTGCGTTTCCTTCATACCAACCTTCGATGTAATCCAATGCGGTTTGGCGTATGGCAGCTTCATTAGGATTAGCCGCGTTCGTTTGTGAGAAGGCTACCGAAGGTAATGTTACTAGAATGAGCACCAATGCCACCCAAGTGTTTCGCATAGTGTTTCCTTTCAAATGTTATAGGAATTGCTGACAACTTCATCCGATCAACGATTGTACCCGTCACATAGTTCTGTTCCTGTTTGGCTGTCTGTCGTGGATTAATTTCTGGTATCTCCTCGTGGTCTGATTTATACTACGGCCCTCAAACTCAGAGATGTCGGCCTCATCTCATTCCTCAAGGAGACTCACATGCGACTGCGATTACTCACAACCCTTACCCTCATTATCACACTCGTTTCCATATCAACAGTTTTGCAGCACAGAAGCACCGCAAAAGCGACTGCGTTTGCAAGTCAAAACAATCCTCAGGTTAAAAGAAAACCGCTCCTGCCCGATCTACCCGGCACGGTGAGTGGTGCGACCAATCCGGAGGCGATTCCCGACACGGTCGCTTATGAATTGTTTATGCGTTCGATTGCGGATTATCCCTCCGAAAACGTTTTCAAAGACGCGGGTTTGCACGGTGATCAAATCAAGAACGCACTTAGCTACGTACGTTCATTTGAACTGGCGATGAGTTTGTTTGATCAGGATGCGCGAAAGATCAAAGGCTCGCGCAGCGGCGCCGACAAATTGGGCCAACTTCAAAAGAAGAAAGAAGAATATCTCGAGCGGGGAATGAATCACTATCTGCCGATGATTTTAGGTGCGGACGGAGGGAGTAAAATCCGTTCCTACATCAGCGCACGAGTAAAGCCAAAAACCAAGAAAGTTCCTGTAAGTAACGGTAACGCTCGGAAACATCATGCGTCCCTGTCTTTAACCTACGGAGCTTATGTCTACTGTAACGCTTGGTATGACGGTGAAAACGTCTATGGTTCAGGTACGGTTTCCTCTAACTACAGCGACTATAACCAGTATCTCGTAACTACGACGGTGATCGCGCCTGGAGGTAGTCGTTATTCAACGAGTCAGACTGGTTGGGATTACGCTGCCGTCACCGATACAGAATATTTACCGATCATTCCGAATGACGGGACATTCGTGGTCGAATCAGTAGTCGAAGCGACTGATGGTTCCGTTGCTGGTGCAATGGCTACGGCTCAGGTTCCGGCACAGGTGCGACTAAGTTCCGTGACGATGGTCCCCCCTACGCTGCTTACCGTTCCCGGCGAGGCTGTACTTGTAGTTCGCGTCGGAACAACACAGAGTGTCCCATCGGGAACAGGCGCGACGCTTGAAGCAAATGAAGTTAATTCAGGTGGGATTTCTTACTCAATCAATCCGCCGAGTCGCAATATTAGCTTCTTGCTTCAGGGCGGCGGTCACACGGATACCAGGACGTTCGCGTTCGTGGTTGAGGCACAACAGCCGCCTCAGGGTGGAAAGATCGATACTACTGTATTCCTCGGTGCTCAGGGCATCTCGGCAGGCGCGCCACGAAATCTGGACGTGTCTCTGACAGTCCCACCATCCGTGCCATCGCCGTCGCCCTCACCATCACCTTCACCTTCACCATCTCCGTCGCCGTCTCCCTCACCGTCACCGTCACCATCACCATCTCCGTCGCCATCTCCATCGCCAACTCCGACACCGAACCCAACGCCGACTCCTGGTGGTGGGGGCAGTGGAAGTTGTAACCCCTGGTGGCTGATCTGGTGTTCAGACGTTAACCCTACCCTTTGCAGATGCGAGGTAGAGCTTAATAAATCTCCTATTGTGATCGACATTACTGGCAATGGTTTTCGACTCACTGATACGCCCAGTGGTGTTAACTTCGACTTGGACAATAATGGGTCTAAGGAGCAGACGGCCTGGACAGACATTGGCTCTGATGACGCCTTTCTAGTGCTCGATCGAAATCGCAATGGAACTGTCGATAGCGGCGCCGAGCTGTTCGGCAATTTCACGCCACAACCTGATCCACCTTACGGCGTGGCTCGTAACGGCTTTCTTGCGTTGGCCGAGTACGATAAAGCGGTAAACGGCGGCTACCAGGATGGAGTAATTGATCGAAACGATGCCGCATTTATTTCTCTCCGCTTGTGGCAGGATATGAATCACAATGGCATCTCTGAATCGTGGGAATTGCATACGCTTGCTGATATGAATATCGAGTCGATCTCGCTGGACTTTAGAGAGTCCAGGCGTACCGATCAGTACGGGAATCAATTCCGCTATCGCGCCCGTGTCAAAGACGCGCGAAGTGCAAACGTGGGCCACTGGGCCTGGGACGTATTTTTCGTAGCGCCTTAATTCGACTACAGCGCCGCCTCGGGGCTCCCTAAGGTTCGCCGCCTCGTTCTCGCAATAGCGTTACGGTTTTGCCCCCATCGCCTGGAAATCGTCGTGCGTAGAATCAGAGACCCATTTTGGCGCTCTTTACTTCGGCTTCGCCGCCGGATGTGCTTCGGCTTCGCCGCCCGATGTGAGGCAAGGCTATGCCTTGCCGTCAGGCTTTTAAAATAATGTTCGGGGCTAAGCCCCCGGTTCGGCCTTGGCCCATAAGTCCTTAGGGCAGAGCTCGAACCGAGGGCATAGCCCACTACTACGAGGGAGGCTAACGGCAAGGCATAGCCTTGCCTCACATCGGGCGGCGAAGCCGAAGCGAAGCGCGCCAAATGACTTTTTGTGCAAGGCCCTTTGGCTGGTAATGAAGTAATCATCACAGAGCACGGCACACCAGTGGCGCGCCTGGTTCCAGTTGTGCGCACTCCAAAAAGAAGCGAGTAGCGGGACTCAATCAGGGCACAATTTCGATGAGCGAAGATTTTGATGAACCCTTACCGGATGAGTTTTGGCTGGGCCAGGAATGAAACTTTTGCTCGACACTCACATTTTCATCTGGTGGGCAGGTCAACCAGAAAACTGTCACCTACCGCGCTTTCCGCTTTGGAAGATGATGCCAACGAACTCCTGTTAAGTGTGGCGAGCGTTTGGGAAATGCAGATCAAGATTCAATTGGGTAAGTTGAAACTGAACGACCGTTGAAAGAGATAATTAGGAACCAACAAGAGTCCAACGACATAATGGTTTCGCCTGTAGCATTGACGCATGTTTTGGCGCTTGATGCCCTGCCCTTCACCACAAAGACCCGTTCGATCGTTTGCTGATTGCTCACGGTATTGCAGAAGGACTTACCATTGTCACCGCAGATTCCCAGTTCTCGGCCTATTCGGTTAAGTTGTTGCAATGATTGCGACGACCGCTGGCATGTAAATCCTGGTGTTCCTAACCTGTAACCTTATAGACTTACGTGCTAGAGCTTCCGCGGTGGACGCAAGTCAAACTTAACTTTGTCGTGAGGTATGAGTCAAACTTGATAAGATTGAATCCTGCATCCAGGAATCGGGCATTGTCACCGCTTCGATAGTCTTGATATTTTTCGCAGTAGTATATGAGCAAAAAAGAAATCGGGCGGAAAGGAAGAACATTGCTAGAGCCAGACGTTCGCACCTTCACGGAAATTGGCGGTTCTCCTGTGCCCGGGTTCACTCTGCGCCAAGTCTTGCGTGGGCATACGAACCCGATAGGCCGTTTCGCATGGTCCCCCGATGGCGCGTACCTCGCCTCACCTTCTGCGGATAACAGCATTCGGATTTGGGATGCGCGCACCGGAGCATGTGTGCGCATTTTATTGGGGCACGCGGCTGAGGTTACCGCGGTGGCGTGGTCTCCGGATGGTCAGCGTCTCGCATCAGCATCCTTAGACAAGAACATCCGCCTGTGGGACATAAGCAGCGGTATTCACATGCATACCCTGCGAGGGCATACAGATTGGATTCGAGGCATAGCGTGGTCGCCAGATGGTCAGAGGCTCGCCTCAAGTTCCGATGATAAAACGATCCGTCTATGGGACGTAAATACCAGAGAATCCTTAGACACTTTGGAGGGACACGGCGACTGGGTCAGCAGTGTGACATGGTCGCCTGATGGGCGACAACTTGCCTCATCGTCGCGTGATAACAGTATCCGTTTATGGTCGGCCGCCAGCGGTGAGAATGTACGAACTTTAAAAGAGCATACTGATTGGAGTTTTATGGTGGCGTGGTCTCCGGAAGGCCGGCGCCTTGCATCTGCTTCCGCTGACAAAACTGTCCGGCTGTGGGACCCAGCCACCGGCAAGGTGTTACATATTCTCGAAGGACATTCAGAGGCAGTAAACTCTGTTGCTTTTTCCGCTAATGGCCGGTGGCTAGCTTCCAGAAGCCGAGAAAATACGATCCGGTTGTGGCGTTGCGATACCTGGGAATGCGTGGCCGTCCTGGAGGAACGTGCATCAGACAAGTGGCTCCCAACCCTCACCTTTCATCCTCAGCTGCCCATCCTGGCGTCGCTTGGAGAGGACGATACTATCATCCGCATCTGGGAGATGGACGAAGCCATCCTTTTGGGCCAAGTGCAGGAGAACGTTCACTACACAACGGCCAAGCTCGTCCTCGTAGGTGATTCGGGAGTCGGTAAAACGGGTCTGGGTTGGCGGTTGGCACATGACGAATTCAAGGAACACGCCTCTACACACGGTCAGCAGTTTTGGCCCATCCAGAAACTTGGCCTCAAGCGCAAAGACGGCACCGACTGCGAAGCGGTACTGTGGGATTTGGCGGGTCAGCATGTGTATCGTCAGATCCACTCCATCTTTCTCGAAAACGTCGCCGCTGCGCTCATTCTTTTTGATCCCAGCAATCGACAGGAACCACTCAAGGGTGTGCAGTTCTGGCTCGAGCAACTGAAGGGCAAAGGACAACTGCCACCCGCCGTTCTCGTAGGCGCCCGAGTGGATCGTGGTGCGCCAGCTGTCTCACAACAGGAACTGGACCAGTTCTGCCAGCGCTACGGTATCCGCGGCGGTTACATCAGCACGAGCGCACTGAAAGGTGACGGGCTCAACGCTTTGCTGGAAATACTAAAGTCGCAGATTCCGTGGGATGACATGACAGCCACTGTTACGACTCTCACCTTTAAACGCATCAAAGACTACGTTCTCACGCTCAAAGAAAAGCCTGATCGCAAAGGCGTGCTGGTCACGCCGCTCGCGTTGCGCGAAGAGCTTCAGGCGGTCGATAAATCCTGGCACTTTAGCGACGCAGAGATGATGACCGCAGTAGGCCATTTGGAAACACATGGTTACGTCGCCGTCTTGCGCAGCTCGGCGGGTGAGCAATACATCCTGCTTACGCCCGAATTGCTCGTGACGCTAGCTTCATCCATCGTTTTGTTGGCAGACAAACACCCTCGCGAACTGGGCGCGGTGAGTGAGACCCAAGTCTTGTATGGTAAGTATCCGTTTGACGAACTGGCTGGCTTGTCAATGGCTGAGAGCCACATTTTGCTCGAAGCTGCCATCCTGCGTTTCCTCGAACACAACATCTGCTACCGTGAGACTTTGAACGACGAGACCTTGCTCATATTCCCTGGTCTCATCAAGCAAAAGCGGCCTTTGCAAGATGATCTGCCTTCCACTGACGACATCTCTTACATTGTTCGTGGACGCGTGGAAAACCTTTACGCCTCGCTGGCGGTCTTGCTCGGTTACACACCCTCATTCACTCGCATCAACCAGTGGCAGAACCAGGCGCAATATGAAATGGGCGAGGACGAAATCTGCGGCTTTCGCATGATCGAAGACCACGAGGGCGAGATTGAGTTGGTGCTGTATTACGGTGAACAAATGCCTGCTAGCGGTCGCGCCAAATTTCAGGAATTGTTCGAGCAATTTCTCTACCAGCGCGATGTGGAGGTAACGCGTTTCCCACCGGTCATCTGCGAAAACGGACATCGGCAAAGCCGTACCACTGTTATCGAGCGCGTGCGCGAACACAAGCCTTTTATGTTCTGCGACGATTGTGGGTACAAAGTCGTCCTACCAGATTTTGATAAGCCACAAGGCATCGGAGTTGGCGCATCTCCGTGGCTGCAACGTGAAGAAGCAGCGGCGCACCTGCGTAGCGCATATGAGGTGCAGTTGACGAAGGTCAAGGCTTACCGGCGCGATTGGGCTGTGCCGCGCTGTTACATTAGCCACTTACCCGAACAGGCCGCGTGGGTTGAAGAGCTTATCCACGATTTGCGCGATGCAGGCGTATATGTCGTAGACCGAGCTGGACAGGTCCAACCCAATGATTTCGTCATTGTTGTGGAGGATTTGACTTACAAGGGCGAAACCTCACCTTCTCTAGCCGCCGACACCGACCTGATCCGTTCCAGGGTGGATAAACGCCAATTGATTTCTGTTAAGCCGGCAGGTCAACCCCGGGCACACGAATTTGAAAACTGCATGCCCGGCGATTTTTGCGACGAGACACACTATCCGGTAGGGCTATTTGACTTGGTGCTTAAACTTTATTCTATCCCGCTCACGCACGTCGGTTTCGCCCCTCTGCGGCAAGCGTTGCACGTGCAATGGGAACAGACGCTCCCGTGAAAATATACTGAACGTCGGAATTATTGCTGAACGTGATGGCACAGCCTGATCCTGACCGAAGGCAAATCAGTATTAACGCTTCGCCCTGGTTGCAGCTACAACGCGCATACCAGGCCAATCTGGAACGCGTCAAGAAATACCGGCGCAACCAGGTAATGCCACCGCGCTGCTATTTCAGTCACCTACCAGAACAGATCGTTTTAGCTGAAAAGCTGAGCCATGATTTGCAGCACGCAGGTGTCGTCATAATTAAGCAAGCCACAGATGTTTTGGATTTGAGTGACAGGGTAATTGTGCTGGATACCCAGGCGTATAAACGAGCGTTTCAGTCTCACGATCCCATCCTCACGATTGATGCGCAACTCGTTCATAGCCGATTAGGCAGAACAGGCAGAACAGGCCAATTGATTGCACTCTCGGTGGAAGGTGAGACTAAAGCGCACGGATTTGAGACCTGCGAGCCCGGCAGGGTAAGCGACGAGACCCACTATTTAGTGGGCCTATATGATTTGGTGTTGGACCTATACGCCATCCCACTCACTCATGCGCACTTCGTTCCTCGGCGCCAGGAATTGCATACGTTGTGGGAACAAACGCTGGTGCAGAAAAAAAGCAACGATGACACTTCAACACTCAAACTTTTCATCAGCTATTCGCACCAGGACGAAGAGTTCAAAGCCGAACTGATGACGATGCTGGCGGGTCTGCAACAACAAAGAATCGTTGACGTGTGGCAAGACGGTCGTATCGCAGGAGGTGACGAATGGTCCCCGGCGATTCAGGACGCAATGAACGAGTGTGACTTGGCAATATTGCTCGTCAGTTCACACTTCATCGAGTCTCGGTTCATTCAAGAGAAGGAATTGCCGTACCTATTGCAACGTCGCCAACAGCATGGCTTGCCGCTAGTACCAATTATCATTCGTCCCTGTAAATGGCAAAGTGAACCCTCGCTCAAAGACCTTCAAGCCCTGCCAAGGGATAACAATGCTGTAATTACATTCTCAAAAACAGACGGGGCACGGGAGCGAGTTTGGGTAGAAATCGTGACTGCAATCGAGGAACGCGCGAAGGGAAAACTTGCGCCGTATGCATGAACTGGCCGTCCTAAGGTTCGCCGCCTCGTTCTCGCAATGCGTTACACTGATTTCAAAGAAAACAAATGCTTCTTGTTAACGTTTCCGCGGTGGGCGCAAATCGAACTTTAACTTCGGTAAAGCCTTGAGGCGAACCTGCGAGGCGTCGGGGCGGTGTGGGGAGATTTTTTCTTCGAGGAGTGCGATTATTCGCGCTACGGCCACGACTGGGATTAATAGAATGCGCGCGCAGACCAGCAACCAGCGTGGCCAGACCGCGGGTGTCTGAACGACCGGCAGTGATTGCGTCTCTCCATGGTCCGTGAGAATTTGACGCGCAGCTTCCAAAGCCGCGGAGACGGCGCCTTCCATGCACGCCAGATCGATGTCGTTTTTTACGAAGTCTCCTGCGATGTAGAGATTTTTGATCTTCGATTTGGGCCGGGGGCGATTGGGCCAGGCGCCGATGGTGTTGATGAATAGCGGATCTTCGAGATTCGAATTCAGCTCCCAGTGTTCGACGTCGTCAGGTGTGATTGGCAGGTACTCGGCGATCTCTTTCAACAGCAGGTTCTTCGCGCCTTCATCGCTTACCTCATTCAGGGGTCCATAGTTACTCGAGATGAAGGAAAGTTGAGCTTTGCCATCGAGTCCCTGCCAGAAGCGCTGCACATCAATAAAGGAAAGCGCGTAGTGGCTGCCGTGAAGGAACACGTGTTCTCGCGGCAATTCCGGGAGCTGTCGCCGCAGAGTAAGGTGTAGCGCGGCCATCGGCTGGGCTTCGAGAAAATGCATGTTGCCGAGCTCCGGATCCGATTCGTAAATGCTGTCATGAAGCCACGTCCTGGTAACCTCGAACGGAGTACACAACGCATATACATCGCCTGACACCTGGGTTCCGTCGCGCAACGTGACCGCGGCAACTGCGCCTTCGTGCATCACAACACCACTTACGTCAGCGTCATACCGAATTTCAACTCCCAGGTCTTCGAGTTCGCGTACCTGTGGTTCTATGAAAACTGTTTGCAGATCCCCTGGCAGTATTGAAAGGAATGGAGTCGCCTGCCGCACCCAGTAACTGCCGATTCGTTTCGCAGTCATTGCGCTGAGATCGTAAACGGGAATCGCCGACGCCTTGAGAACGTTCTCCTGGCCCAGTTCCGCTACCGACTCGCTCGTGAACCACTTTCCGCGCATCAGTCCGAGCTGGCTCACGCGATCAAGGAAGCTCTTCTCTGAGAGCGGCCGGCTAATCATGTCGAGCACGTGGTAGAAATAAAGAACGTTGTGGTACCACGGCAATAGGCCCTTGAAGACGTTGTGCAAGATCGCGGAAAAGTTCGCAGGCCCGCGCACGGTGATGCTGCGCGGATACTGTTTAGGCAGCAGAAAGTGATAGCGATCAAAGTCAATTAACCGCACTTGAATGCGGTTAAGAATCGCGCGAACATTCGGATACCACTGCGGAAAGACGTGATACCCGTGTTCCACCAGGCGTCCGTTCTTAATATCTGATCCGGCCTTGCCGCCCAAACGCTTCGAACGTTCCAGCAGAACGACCCGCCAGCCGCGCAGCGCCAACTCGCGGGCCACGACCATGCCGGCGAGACCGCCGCCAACGACGATGGCAGATCGATCAGTCATTTAGTTACCTTTCTGTTGGTTAGTGGAACGGGAATGTCTGGCTCACCACAGATGGATCGATACCGGAAACGCGTATTGGACCATCGGCGGTTACCTCAATTTCATAGTCGCCCGGCTCGCCTGGATTTTCAATCAGGTATCCCTCTGCCAGTGCCCGAAGCATTGGCAGTGGATCCAAATCAAAGTGCACGATGCGCGTCTCGCCGTCGGTTAGCGTCTGCACAGTGGCGCGCTCGAATTCCAGGATCTTGAACAGTTGAGGAATTCTCACGTTCCTCGCTTTGAGATAACCGGCAAACGCCTCGGCCTCAGTCACGGCATACTGGTGTGGCGGTGTCTTGGACCAGAAATCTTCAAGCAGCGCACGAAATATATCCGGGCCTAACGCCAGCATCATCAATCTGGAAGTCAACCGGTACACAGCCACAACCATTGAGCCGCGAAATTCTTTAATGAGTGCGTTGATAAGCGAAGTGCCGGGATCTTGTGACAGTTCCTTTTCGAGAGCAGTTACTGGTTCCTGTCCGATTACAACTCTGCCCAGCGCGTTTTCCCACTCTGACGGAGAGATGCCATCACGACTATTAAGCGCGACCACAGCCGCTACCTGCTCTCGTGTCATGTGATGCGTTTGCTTTCGCAGCGACCATAACTCATGCAGCTTTTCCATCTGCTCGCGAATTCCATCGAGCCCAAAACGAGGAATGAACGATGAAAACACCTCGAAGATGATTGCTTTCAGATTGGGAAGCGACGGAACAACTTCTCGCGCAATGTCCATCAACACGTCTGGCACCGCGCCGGAATGCGCGTCGAGCCAGAACCCTTCCATTTCAAACCCTCCGGCCAGATGCACTTCACAAACACGATCCAGAGGCAGTTGCGCCAGGAACTGCTCGATAGTCTGACGTCCATTCAGTTGGTTGCAATATATGTTGTGGAGATCCAAAAGTATGCCGCAGTCCGCAGCATCGGATACGGCACTCATGAATGTTCCGTCAGGCAACTCATCGGCTCGTGGTCTGAGATAGTTAACTCCCGTTTCGATCATAACCGGCACACCCAGCGCCCCGGTTAAGCGTTGGACCGACCGGCTATAGATCTCGACACCCTCTGCGGTTTGGCGTGGAGGCAGGAAAAATCCCGTAAAGAAATCGCGAGTGAGATTGAAGCTGAGATGTTCACTGGCCCAGGGCGCTTGCAGTGTCTCGATCGTTTCGCGCAACAGTGGAAGCTGGGCCGCATGCGCAGGCACGCTACCGCCGACAGGCGTGCCAATGCTGTGGACCAGCTTCCGTCCTGGTAGCTGAGCGATGTGCTGCTGGACGTCATCTCGAACCAGGAATGGAACGCTGTTGTTCGGAGTCTCGATCCAGGTTGTTTGAGGCTCGAACTCGAGCACCGCAAAGAGTTCAGGATGCTCGACAATCAGCGGTTCTATCGCGGACGAGTAGACGATTCCAACTCCAAGCTCCGGCAGCCCTTCGCTAAAACGCGGCTTGATCGAATCTGGTTGCTTCAAGTTTTTCGTTGACCACTATCGTGCGAAGCTCATCCTGGAAATGGAAATCAAATCCTGAGATGCAGGGATGAGCACCGATTATGTCGATGGCTTTATCAATCGCGACGAAGACTTTGTCAAGGTCATGACGCACTCTGCTTGATAAACCAATCGTATAGGTATTCTGAGTGGTCCAGGGTTCCGGTTGTGGTCCAAGAGCGATACCGGAGGTAACCGCTAACTTAGAATCGATCACGAAATTCCGTTCATTTGTGAAAAAACAATCGGCGCCTGAGAAGCACTTCGGGCATCCGAGGCGTTCGACAATGTTGGCAATGCTCTTCTTCAGTGCTTTCGGATCGTACGCCACACTGGCTGGCAGCGTAATCCGCACCGCACCTTTACTGGGTTTCCTTTTAATGTCCTGCATTTTTCCTCCCTTTCATCGATGGAAGTGATTGTGGAAGTCAGTCGGGGGTCCCGACCGGAATCGGTCAAACTTGTGACTCTGGTAGTTATGTCAAAACGGAGGAGAAACGTTAGCGGGTCAGTTTTATCTTGTGATCGGGGGGACGGCGCAACAACGTGCCACACAAAAGTTAGACTCCCTACACGACCTTTACAGACCTGGCCTGCTAGGATGTCCAGAACACAAGGGGGGAATAAAACTAGATGGATAACAGTCAGCGTGATCCTGTATGCGATATGGAAATCGATGAGAACAGTGCCGCGGGTCGAGCACAGTATGATGGGCAAACGTATTACTTTTGCACTCAAAGCTGCAAAGATGAGTTCGAGTTAAATCCTCAGCAGTACGTAAACCGGGAAACACAGGGCGCAGAACAAACGGCGTGATGGCGCTCTGCCTCAAAAGTCTGATTCGCACTTGGATCGGGTCAGTACCACCCGCGGTAGCGGGTGGGTGCGCAGCCGTGCAGCGACTGAATCACCTTGTTAAGATCAACGCTGCGTGTTTTGCGTTGACACCACCGACCTGCTTGAGGGCTGCGCACCCACCCGCTACCGCGAGGTGGTACTGACCCGATCCAAGTGCGAATCAGACTTTTGAGACAATGCCTTAAATCGAGATCGGTCATATAATCGATGTCACAGGAGAAAAGTATGAACTGTCCCGTGTGTAACACTGTCAGTCTCACGATGTCCGAACGGCAAGGCATCGAGATCGATTATTGCCCGCAATGTCGGGGCGTCTGGTTAGATAGAGGTGAGTTGGACAAGATAATCGACAGATCTGTGGACGCCTCAGGTGGTCAAAGAGGCGATTACGAGAGTCGCGACTACTCGAAGCACCGCGAGCCTCACCGTGAAAAGCCTTATAAGAAGAAGCGAGAAGGCTTCTTGTCAGACCTGTTCGACTTCGATTAAGCCAGTCAGATTTTTCTTGCTAATCAGAGTTACGGGACCTTACTATTATTGAGCTTCCCTCGCCGGAAGCTCTTTTTCTGTTGCCTCGGCGTTATAGTCACTCCTAAACCTCGCAGGTAATCCCGCTTCAATGAGAACGAACTACGTCCTTATCGACTTCGAAAGCGTTCAATCCGCGTCGTTTGAACAGCTGATTCATGACCATTTCAAGGTGATCGTGTTTCTCGGAGCAAATCAGGTCAAGTTACCGATCGAACTTGCAAAGTCATTGCAGCCGTTCGGAGCTCGCGCGGAGTACATCCAGATCTCGGGCCATGGCCCAAATGCTCTCGACTTTCACATCGCCTACTACAGCGGACAGCTCTCCGCTGCAGAACCC
>DASVGE010000363.1:0-12526 GCA_036379695.1 Pyrinomonadaceae bacterium
ACGATCAACTGGGGCAGGCTCATTCTCGGCAGCTTGATTGCTGCGCTCATCATGTTCGTTACTGATGGTTTGATTCACGGAACCATTACTCAACCCGATTGGGAAGCTGTCTACCGGGGTTTGGGAGCTTCTCAACCCGCGGAACACGGAACCAGCATGGTCTACTTTGCGATCTTCGAGCTGGGTCGCGGCTTCACGGCGATCATGTTCTACGTGTTGATGCGCGCTTACTTCGGTGCTGGGCCAAAGACTGCTGTGCTCGCAGGCATCGTGGGTTGGATTGCATTTTCTCTCACCGGACCAGTGCAGTTCATTCCGCTGGGATTCTTTTCAAACGTGCTGTGGTTAGAAGTCGGGGCTATTCATCTCATCACGTCGATACTTGCAACAATTGCCGGCGCCGCGTTGTATAAAGATGCATCTAAGCCGGCATTAGCGTAAGTATCTTTGGGAAGGACAAACTCTCCTATGAACCTTCAGCCAATTTTCTGGGGCGGGCTGATAGCTGGAACTCTGGATATCTGTGCTGCGTTTCTGTACGCCTGGTTGCGGGCAGGCGTTGGTCCAACTCGTGTGTTGCACGCTGTTGCCAGTGGCTTGCTCGGCTCCGAGTCGTTTCAAGGCGGCGGCAAAACTGCGGTCCTTGGACTCGCGCTACACTTCCTGATCGCCACCATCTGGGCGTTAGTTTTCTATTTAGCCAGCCGGCAATTGCTGTTTCTCGTTGAACGTCCGGTAATGTTCGGGTTGCTGTACGGTGTCGTGGTTTACTTGTTTATGAACTTCATCGTCTTGCCGCTCTCGAACGTAGCGGGCCGCCCATCCCCGATTTCGGCGCGCCTGATTAACATGCTCATTATCATGTTCTGCGTTGGGCTGCCGATCGCTTTGATCGTGCGCCGCTTCTCGAGATAAACGTCAATCAATGCCAGATTGGTTTTATCGAACAGTTTCACAGCCGATCCTCTTCCGTTTGCCGGCGCCGCGTGCGCGTGACTTTGCTTTGGGTTTCATCGGGCGTCTCGGCCGCCTCCCGCTTGGACCATTTTTAATCGACTTCCTCGGGCACATGCGCGCCGATCCTCGCTTGCGCCGCTCGTTGCTCGACACAGAATTTCCTACAGCGGTTGGTTTAGGTCCGTGGCTGGATACACGTTTGGCAGCGACTGAGGCATTGTCGCGTTTCGGTGTTGGGTTTATTGAAGTTGGTCCGGTGAGTCTGGAAGGAAGCACTTCTGACGACAGTGTGAAGCGACTTGCCGATCAGCAAGCCCTTTGGATAGGTGCTGATGCCGGCAGAGTTTCGTTGGCGGACTGCAAGCAACGTTTAAGCAAAGCTGCCGGGCTGAAGGTGCCGTTAATCGTTCGTTTGGACCACGCGCCGGATGAAGTTGTACAGCGTCTCATTAGTGAACTTCCTGACAGCATCCGTTTAGTGTCGCTGACAACGCTGGCGACGGCGGTCGAGTCTGGTTGGTCGATCGAGCGTTGGTCCGAACATCTGGAGTTAGTTCTCAAAGCAGCGCGAACGCGACACATACTGCTTTGCATCAACGCCGATCAGGATCTCGACCCGATTGCGCCAATGATCGAGGCAGCGTTGCGTCAAGGTGTGGCGGGTTTAATCATCGATGGCAGTGTAGGAGCAGAAGCGAGCGGTCGCGTGATCGGTTTACCGGTTCGTCAACGTGCACTTCAGCAAGTTCGCCGGTTACGCGAGCTGGTCGGAACAGATGTTCCAATAATTTCGTCCGGTGGCGTTCACGAACCCGGACACGCACTGGAGTTGCTTTCCAGTGGAGCTGATTTGGTCCAGGTTGACACGGGCCTCATTTACACCGGCCCTGGCTTGCCAAAGCGGATCAACGATTGTCTGCTCTTCGAGGCTACGCGCCAGCCGGTTTTGGCAGATCCACCCAGAATCACCGAGCTCACCTGGTTCTGGACCACACTAATGGGCGCCGGAATGATGATTGGCGGACTACTCGCGCTGGTAATCGCCGCCACTAAAGTTGTTCTGCCCTACGATGAAGCATACCTTGGAATTTCTACCGCTCAACTGACCGCGATCAATTCGCGGCTATTAGCATTCATGGCTCACGACCGTGTCACGCTGGCCGGCTCGATGGTGGCGATCGGATTGGTCTACGTGGCCCTTTCCGTGTTTGGAATTCGCCGTGGTTTGCACTGGGCCAGGCAGGCAGTACTAGTCTCAGCATTCACCGGATTCGCGAGCTTTTTTCTTTTCCTCGGATTTGGCTACCTCGATACGTTTCATGCCTTCGTAACTGCCGCGTTACTTCAGTTGCTACTGCTCGGCGTTCACGCTCGCTTAGGTGTTTACACTCCCGCGACACGTCCTGACTTGCACGGAGATCGTGCGTGGCGTTTGAGTCTTTGGGGACAGTTGCTGTTAGTGTTCCACGGCTTCGCTTTACTTACGGCAGGCGCAGTCATTTCGCTAATCGGCGTCACGCAAGTCTTTGTGCACGAAGATCTCGTCTTTATGGAGACGGCTGCGGCGACGTTGGCTGCAGCAAATCCTCGCCTCGTGCCATTGGTGGCCCACGACCGCGCCACACTTGGCGGAATGTTGTTCGCCGGCGGCTGGGTATTTCTACTGCCCGCGCTTTGGGGTTACAGGAGAGGAGCGTCGTGGATGTGGTGGACGCTGCTGATCGCCGGCAGCATCGCCTATGCGGCTGGCATTGTCGTTCACTTTACAGTCGGGTATTTGAGTTTCAAGCACTTGCTGCCGGCGTTTGGCGGTTTCGGCTTGTTGTTGTTGGCGTTGCTGTTGTCGTACCCGTTTCTCTGTCGAAGGAGTTTGGAATCGGTGTAAGCTGTGTGCCCTATGTACTGCCCGAACTGTGGAACAAAGACTTCGACCGATCAGAACTTCTGCCGCGCTTGCGGTTTGGGGTTGGAGAAGATTGCGCTTTCGCTGACTGAGCAACTGCCGGCGAGAGTGGACCAAAGTCTCCAGGCGCGGAAGGACCGGCTCGAGAAGATGGGTGTGGCAGCGCTGAGCGTGTTTGGTCTGGGTATATTCAGTTTTCTGCTGTACGCCGTTGGTTACAAGTTGATGATGACGCAGGGCAACCTGCTTGCGGGACTTGCGATTATCGGGTTCGTCATCATGATTGCTTGCGGACTCACGTCGGTGATTCTCTTTGCGAGAGCGAAAGAGTTGCAGGAAGAGGCGACGAAGCGCCGCCCGCAACAGGAGCTTCCAGAACCGACAAAAGAGTTACTGACTGAGGGTCACTTCGAACCCGTTCCCACCGTCACCGAACGCACCACCGAATTGCTGGCGGTGGAAAAACGTGAAATCAAATAAACCATGAAAATCCCTCTACTCCGTGTTTATCCGTGGCTGACAATTTTGCTGGCCTGTTTCGTCCTTACGCCGGTCCGTTCACAAACCCAGTCGCGCAACGTTAAAGCGCTTGTCGGCGGTACGCTGATCGACGGCTATGGCAGCACGCCGCTTCGCAACAGCGTGGTGATTATCGAAGGCGAGCGAATCAAGGCCGTGGGCCAGGTCGGCTCGCTCGCGATCCCGCCTGGCGCCGAAGTGATTTCCACTGAAGGCATGAGCGTGTTGCCCGGTCTGTGGGACATGCACGTGCACCTCATGATCAATGGTCATAGTGATTATGGTCACTGGGACAAGACGTATCCGCCGCAAATGGAGTCGGTGATCATGCCTGCGTCCGCGCGCCAGTTGCTGATGGCGGGAGTGACGAGCGCGCGCGACCTTGGGGCGCCGCTCAAGGCCAGCATTGCCGTGCGCGATCGGATCCGGAAGGGCGAGATACCTGGTCCAACTCTCTACGTGTCGGGACCTTTCATTCAGCACGAACCTTATCCCGGCACTGATTACGTTCGCTGGGGCGTCAATGGGCCTGAAGATGCACGAGCGAAAGTGCGCACGTTGGCTGAAGCGGGCGTGGATGTGATCAAGTTGATCGATCAGGCTCAGATGACGATGGAAGAGGTGCGTGCCGTTGTCGACGAGGCGCACAAACGCAAGCTTCCCGTTGTGGCGCATTCGCATCGGCCGGAAGAGATTCGTCGCGGGTTGGAAGTCGGCGTTGACTGTTTTGAGCACACCGGACTTGCCACGGCGCCTGAGTATCCGGCGGAGATCATCGCGCTGATTCGCGAACGGACGGCGAAGATGAGTCTGGGACCGTTGTTCTGGACCCCGACTGTGCAGGGACTTTTGAATTACGAGTACGTTCGCGACAATCCCGAACAGCTCGACGATCCATCGTGGCAAGTGGGCCTGCCGCAATCGATCATCGACGACATCAAAGGCTCGTTGAAGAAGCCGGGCCAGCTCGGTTACTACCAGATCACGCCGCTACGTCGCCCCACCCTCGAGCGCAAAATTTCCCAACTCTCCGAATCGGGAGTTGTCTTGCTGATCGGCACCGACAGCGGCATCCCCATGAACTTCCATAGCCAAACCACCTGGCGCGAGCTCGACGCCTGGGTCAACGCCTTCGGCATCGACCCCATGACCGCCATCCGCGCCGCCACCTACTGGCCCTCGGTCGCCATGAAAGTCTCCGATCAAGTCGGCACCGTCACCGAAGGCAAATACGCCGACATCATCGCCGTCCGCGGCGACGTCCTCCGCCACATCAACCTGCTCCAGGACGTGGACATCGTGATCAAGCACGGCCGACGATGGAAGTGAGCCACAAAAAGGCACAAAAGGCTTGCTTCTGCACGCTTGCGATTCATGGGCCGTACCGGGAGAGGGCGCGTCGGCTCGTGGGGGATGTGCCTGATATGCAGTGGGTGGTGTTGACGGATGAGCCGGGGGAGTTTGAAGGGGTGACAGCGATTCGGCATGAGGCGACGGGGCCGATGGCGGTGGATTTTTTGACGAGGTTGCCGCCGACGGGGACGGGGAGGCCGGCTTATCACGATAAGAGATTCGTTTTGCAGGCGGCGTTGAGGGAGTTTGAGACGGCGGTTTTTGTTGATGCGGATACGCGTATTCGCTCGTTGCCGGAGTTGCCGCGGTTTCCTCCGGGGATTGCGGTTACACGAGCAGTGGAGGCGAACATTGCAGAGCATTTGAGTCGCTGGGGTACGCAGCGTAAGCCGGTTTTCGAAGAACTGGCTGTGCATCTCACGGGCACGGCCGAAACACTCAAGACGGCGCGATGGTGTAGCGAAGCGTTGATTGCGATCACGAAAGACGGGAATGAGTCGAGGTTCTTTGAGGCGTGGACACGCGCTGCCGAGTTCCTGCAAAGCAGAGAAGTTTTTTCGGGAGAGGGTGGGGTGATCGGGCTCGCTGCAGTGTGTGCTGGTTGGACCATCGACTACGACAGCCTCACCAAACTCGCCGCTTCAACGCAGCACGAAGGACGTGGACCAAAATCCGGGTCACGGATTAACGCGGATTGATTACGGATCTGGATCCGGATTTAATCGGTGTTAATCTGCGTTAACAATCCAACGCCATTGCTGATCGGACCAGGGTTTTGCGCCGGGTAAGACATCACCGACGGCCTTCACGACTTCGGGCCATTTCTGCGCGTCGTAATCGTCACCGGATAGCCAGCCGCCGGGTTTGACTTTGTACCGCCAGGCTTCGATGTCGGCTTTGACACTCGCGTAGTCGTGGCGTGCGTCGAGGTGGACCCAGTCGAGTGAGGCGTCGCCGAATAATCGCGAGGCGCTGACAGAGTCGGAGATGATCAAAACGATCTTGTCGCCGAAGCCGCAGTCCAACACATTCTTGTGCAACGCACCCGCGAAAGTGCCGCCGCCGTTCTCTACCGCACCGGCGTGGTAGTCCTTCCTCCTCCAACCCTCCGGACCGTTGCCACGGCAAGTATCGATCCCGATCACACTGATACTCTTCCCACTGCGCTCAACAACTTCACCGAGCGAGCAAAGACTACGTCCCAGATACGTTCCCACCTCGACAAACCTGCTCCCGGAAGCAAACGCGCTCACCGCCTCTTCCTGAGCCGAACGCCAGTGAAACCAGCCATCGATCTCATACCAATAGCGACGTATCCCCAGGCGCCCAAGCAGCGACTCACCAAAGATCGATCGCAGTGCGTCGTAATGGCGCGACGAGTAACTCGCTACAAAATTCTTCAGCCCCATTCGTCTTATCGCAAATGCGGAAACGGTTCGCCCGGCGCGCGCTTATTCAGGAAGCGACTCAACTCCGCCCAACCATCTCCTTTTTCCCACGACACCACCAATAAATCCTTCCCCACTCTGTCGCCAAAATACTCGAGCACCTCGCGGTTGTGCTTCTCATATCGCAACGCTGACTTCTCGTAATCCCAGTTTGCCGGTTCAACTCCAAACACCTCATCCCACCAGTGTGGCTTCACAAAATCTTTGTTCCTGATCCCCTCACGCTCGTGATGGCCCTTCAAGCTGGCGACGTACGTAGCAGTATCTTTCCGCAACGTCAGAATGAATTTGCTACCTGGAAACTTGTGGTCCAGCTCTCGATAGATAGCGAACCACGGCCAGTCTTCAAACGCTTCAAACTTCTCAGCCTCCCTCAGCGCTTCGTCAATCTGATTTCTTTTCACCTTCAGCGCGAGGTCCATGTCGAACGTGCGGTGTTTGAACCCCCAACGCCTGAAGCAGTAGCCCAGCGACGTGGTCCCGGTTTTCGGAAGACCGATGCCGACAACTTTAGCCGCTCGAACCGGTCTCAGCCTGGTCCAATCACGTTTGATCCGGTTCCTGACCCTGCTGGCGATCATCATCTGTTAAGTACTTCCGAATAGTAGCTCAACAACAAGCTCACAGTTTTCTCCGGAGCAAATTCCTGCATGCGTTGCTTCGCTGCCTCTGACAGCCCAGCCAGATCAGGATGTGTCCACGCTGAGATCATCTTTGCTGCCAGCGACTCGGGATCGGCGCGGGGAACGAGAAACCCGTTCACGCCGTCGCTTATCAACTCCTCAAAACTCGTCCCGCTCGTTCCGATTACGACTTTACCGAGGCCCATTGCTTCGAGACACGCATTCGGCAAGTTATCAATCAAAGAAGGCAGCACGACAAGATGTGCACCAGCAATCACCGGATACAACTGACTGTGCCGCAGGTTCTCAAGCAAAATCAATCGCGCCGCGGCACTGCCACACTGCGCCCGCGCATAACCCGCCATCGACGACGCCAGGTTCGTCTCCATATCTCTACCAACTAACACGACATACGCATCCGGACACTCGCGCAGAAACCGCGGCAACGCCTGCGCCAGCGTATGAAATCCTTTGTGCAACTGAAACCGCCCGAAATAGAGCGCGTACTTCCGGTCCTTGAGAAATTGTTCGTAAACCGCGTGGTCCCACTCGCGCGTCTCGACGAAAAACGGCGTACGAATCACTCGTGCATCACGCAACTTAACTTCGTTCGTCAACGTCGCCTGCATCGCATTACTCGGAGCAAACACGTTTCGCGTCAGTTTGTATTGCAGTGCTTCCAAACGTTCGTTCAGCGCGGTGTCGAGATTTCGTTGCACGCCCGTAGCATCATTCAGCGCCGGCTGATACGAAGAAGCTCTCACGACGTGTGCCGCGCGCAGCAACGGAATCGAGAACAGCCCGCAGAAAGAGTAACTGGGATACTGGATCAAATGAAACGGGCGTTGGCGATGAAGTTGTTTGAGTTTGCGAAACGCCTGGGTGCTGAAGTTGAGCCAGTGCAGCGTCGTCGTTAACGAGTAGCGCGTCACGCGATTGAAGACGTGCCACACGGGCTTGAGCATCACGCGATGAACCATCACGCCATGGTGATCGAAATGCGCGTCGTCTTTGTGAGACAGTGTTACGACGTGAACGTCATGACCGAGCTCGGCGAGCAGCTTCGCAACGCGATTGATGTAATTAGCCAAGCCGCCGTCGAAGTGATCTTCGGTGACGTATTCGGGTGTGGCGAATGCGATCCTCAGCTTCTCTGACACGGATTACACGGATGAAGCCCACGGATGTTTTCCGTTGTGCGAAACGTCGTGGCCGTTCCCGGCGACACGAGAATAGGTAGACACGAGCACGGAAAGCACTGCTTCTGGCGCAAACAGTTTGAGATATCGTTCGCGTGCAGCCTCGCCCATGCGTTTGCGAAGCACCGGATCTGAGGCGAGGCGTTGCATCGCGTCGGCCAGTGCCGCACTGTCTCCCGGCGGAACGAGGATCCCTGCATCAGGCGTAAGCAGATCGGGTGAGCCACCGACGCTGGTCGTGATGATCGGTAATCCGTGGGCCATCGCCTCAATAACACTCTTCGACGTTCCTTCAGCAAACGACGGCAGCACGAATACATCGAGAGTACGCATGAACGCGCTGCAACCAACCGTACCGTCATAAGAACCGACAAACTCCCACGAGCCGTTGAGTTGCAACTCGCGGACACGCGCTTTGACTTCCTGCATTGCCGGGCCAATGCCGGCTAAACGCACCAACACGTCTTCGCGGCTTTGTCGCAACTGCGCCAGCGCTTCTGCGAGCACAAACGGTCCCTTGCCGGCCTCGATTCGCGCCGCGTATCCGAAGATCGTTTCCTGCTTACCGTTTGGCGCGAGTTTCGCCGACACGTTGAGCATCTCGGAGTCGTGCGTGAGCAGCGGCAACACCGAAACCGTCGACAGGAACGGAAACCGCTCCGACCACTGCCGCGCTAACGTCGGCGACAGTGCTGCGACTTCCGCACACAACGGCAAAACTTTTTCGAGTCGTTTGTAGTGCGGATCGAGCGCCGGCAGGTAATGCGGCGTTCCCATCTCGTGATAGAGCACCGGAATCCCGGCGGCCTTGCCGGCGCGAATCATCACCGTGGCGCTCGTGTCAGGCGTAAACACGTGCAGCACGTCATAATCAGAACGAGAAAAATATTCGCTGCAATGCTTGTAGTGAGTACGAGAGATCAGATCGATCAGCACCTGCCAGATTCTGCGCAAACTCGCCTCGGAACGCGGAATCAGGAGGAAGAGCAACAAAAAACTCGACAGCAGACCACGCACGCTGCGCAGGATCATGAACGCTATCGAGCGGTCGATAACATGCACGACAGGCACGCCCGCCTGCCGCAGTCGCCGGTAAAAGCGATCGCTCTCCGAAGGCTTGTATAAAAGGACCACGTCAACATCATGTCCGGACTGGTGCAAGCTGATGGCGTAGCTGACGAGAATCTCATCAGCGCCACTGACCGGTCCATAGAAGTGACCCTTGCAAAGAGCAATCTTCATATTTTGATCGGGAGACGCATCGGATACTCGCGGCATATTAACGTAGTCCGCCCAACAACCATAGCAGACGGCCGCTCGCGACCGTCCGGAACGGGCGAAAACGAAACGCATCGAGAATATTTGCTCTTGCTGATTTAGTGTTGCCTGCGTGAATTGAGTTTGTCGCCTCCGTCATCAATATCTCATACGCGCGGTCGCGGAACTTGCGGCGCACGTAACGTCGCTTCGTCGACGCCGAGGCACGGGCGCGCGGGCGGTCCAGCGCCATCTGCTGCACGCGCAGTGCCTGCTTACACAGCATCGCCGAATTTGAACACATCTGACCCGACTCGGCGACGGCCTTCCGGTAAATCGCAACCGGCTCCGCTACTGCGGCGACGAGACCGCGCTCGCTCAAACGGAGCCACATGTCCCAATCTTCGATGAGGTCCAGATTGGTGTTGAAACAACCTTCTTTGATCAGACTCGACTTGCGCGCGAGTACGGACGGCATGGGAATAAAGTTGTCTTCGAGCAAGTCCCAAAAGATGTCGCCGTGCGGACACTTGAGCGGGTAGATCTCGCCCGTCGGCAGTTGGCGATGCGCGTCACCGATCAGAGCTTGTCCATAACAAAGGGCGACGCGTTCATCGGCGCTGATGGCGTGCAATTGTTTGTCGAGTGAGCCAGGCAGGCGCAGGTCATCATCGTCGAGGAAGAAAACGAACTCCGACGAGCTCTCGGCAATACCAACGTTGCGCGCGTTTGCCAGGCCGCGGTTGGCGTTCAAACGCACATAGCGAATGCCGGGGATCTGCGCACAAACTTCGGGCGTATCGTCGCTTGAACAATCGTCGACGACGATTACCTCGAGATCGGTCCCCGCCTTCTGCGCACTCTCGATCGCGCGCGGCAGCAACCGGGAACGGTTATATGTCGTGATAACAACGCTAACGCTTGGCGGCACGGACCAATTAAGCCACAGATAAACACGGATTTCATACACAGATTTTAAAAATAAATCCGTGAATGAAATCCGTGTTTATCTGTGGCTCAAAAACTAAATGCGGCGACAGCGCCCGTTGAGTTGAGCGCCCTCTTCGACGACGAGGGCAGGTGCAGCGACTTGTCCTTTGACGTTCGCGGTGCGGCCGAGTACGAGTTCTTTGCTGGCGAGAATGTCGCCCTCGACGGTTCCATTTATCTTCGCGACCGCAACCTTGATCACTGCTTTCGTGACTTCTGCTCCCGTGCTGACGATCAGCGTCCCGTTCTGTGAAGTGACATTCCCCGAGAAGTGCCCGTCGATTCGCAGCATCGATTTGAACTGCACTTCGCCAGTGAAATTCACCACGTCGCCCACAAAACCAAGCCAATTATCCTTGTTGATATTGGATTGATGGCCGTTAACGAGCCGGGGCTGGCCGCGATCGTCTCTGCTCGAAACTGCTTGAGTAGTCACTGGCTGCTGCCTTTCTGTATGTGCCCGCTTTTTAAGAGTGGGTGGGGTGGCCGCTGACAAGTTACCGCCGTCGGGGAGCGCCGTGCCGCTGCTGAAGAAACTAAGAAAACCGAACTGAATTCACTATAACATTTGCATCTTGGTGAGGAATGTTACGATTAGATTGCCGTTCCGAGACGTGCAGATTAAGAAACTGTTTCATGATCACCTATCGTTTACTCGCCGCCGCCGATCTCATTCCCCTCTACGAGTGCTTTCTCGAAGCGTTTTCCGACTACCAGGTTGACATGCAGATGTCGCGCGAGCAGTTTGAGCAACGGATTACGCGTGATGGAGTGCGGCTGGAAATCAGCGCCGGCGCGTTTGATGACGAGAAGATGATCGGGTTCTACATGAATGGCGCGGGCGTGTGGCAGAGGATACAGACGGCTTACGACGCGGGCACGGGGATTATTCCGGCGTACAGGGGCGCGGGGGTCGCGAAAGAGTTGTTTGCGTTTATGGTGCCGCGATTGAAAGAGGTTGGGATCGCGCAGTACCTGCTCGAGGTTTTGAGCGAGAACGAGCGTGCGGTGGCGTTGTACCGGAAGCTCGGCTTCGTTGAGACGAGAACGCTGGCCGTTTTGCGATCTGATGAACCCGTGACGCCGTTGGTTGAGTTGCCGGGCGTGTCGATTCGTCCGGTTGAAGAGGCGGATTGGGAGTTGTTTGAATCGTTCTGGGATGGTTATCCGTCGTGGCAGAATTCGAGCGCCGCAGTTGAGCGCGTGGCGAACTGGCGCACGATCCTGGGCGCGTACGTGGATGGAAACTGTGTAGGTTACGGCGTTGTGTTTCGACCGTTTGGAAATCTGATGCAACTCGCCGTAGCGCGTGAGCACAGGAGAAAGGGCATCGGCAGCCGGATTCTCGCCGCGCTTTCTACCGGCGAAGCGCTGAAGGTCAACAACATTGATGAGACACTGACCGGAACGTTGGCATTTTTCGAGGCAAACAAGTTCAAAATCGCTCTGACGCAGTCTGAGATGGTAAAGGATTTATGAAACTCGACCTTCACACACACTTCTACACCGAAGCATTCTTTCAAACGATTCGAGATCTCCCATCGGAATTCTCTTTCGGCACCAGCTCCACCGGGCAGACGATCATCACGTATCGCGGCGCGCGGTTTTTCGGCGTCACGCCGGCAATGACTGACGTGTCGAAGAGAATCGAAGACATGGACCGCGCCGGCATCGACGTCGAAGTCGTCTCGCTTTCGACACCGAATGTTTTCTTTACTGACGCCGAGCATCAGCCTACGGTCGCAAGGATGATCAACGATTCATACGCCGAGCTCATCGCGCGACATCCCACGCGGTTCAAGGGCTTTGCTTCGATGCCGATGGACGCGCCCGAGGCGGCATTAACAGAACTGCATCGCGCGATCGACGAGTTGAAATTGAATGGCGTGATCCTGCTCAGCAACATCGGCGGCAAGCCGTTGACTTCACCTGAGTATCGCCCGTTCTTTGAAGAAGCGAACCGGATGAAGCTCTGCATATTTCTGCATCCGATGTTGCCTGCGAATTCCGATGCGTTTCGTGAGTACGTGCTGGGGCCGATCATCGGCTTTCCGTTTGACACGAGTCTCGCGGTGGCGCGGATGTGCTATGACGGCATGTTTGAAGAGTTGCCGGATATTCGTTGGCTCATCGGTCATCTCGGCGGTGCGATACCCTACCTGATGGAGCGAATGGACAATGGTTGGCGCGACTTCGCGGATTGTCGTGTGAAGATCGACAAGCTACCGAGCGTTTATCTGAAGCAGCTCTATTACGATACGGTATCGTTCAGTCCGC